>NZ_JBFBBQ010000026.1:0-109586 GCF_040682775.1 Amycolatopsis sp. NPDC051106
CGCCGTCGAGGCACCACCGGCTTCTCCTTCCCGGCTCTCACGGCCGGTAAGGAGGCCTTCACGGCTTTGGCTCTCTAGTGCGGCTGCTGTTCCTGCTGCTTCTTGTCTTCCTCGGCCCAGGCGGCTTCCGCCTGCATCTGGATGTCGGTGAGACCACGGTCGACCTGGACGATGTCCTTGCCCGCCCAGCCGACGAAGTTCTTCGAGCTCTTGGCGTCGGAAAGCGCCTTCAGCATCGGGTAGTAGTCCGGGGCCTTGGCCTTCAGCCAGTCGTCGACGAACTTCATCTTCTGGTAGCTGTCGCCGAACTTCGTCTTCAGCCAGTCCTCGTGCTTCTTGATCGTCGAGATGTCGTGGTCGCTCAGGTGCGACTTCGGCGGCGCCGGCTTCGGCGGCTTCGGCAGCGGCCGCGAGAAGTTCGGCGTGGTGCCGTCGCCCGGCGGCCGGGTGCTCGGCGTGGCGCCGCCACCAGGGCCGTCGTGGGTGACCGCGGTGCCCGGCGGCGGCAGCGGCCGCGAGAAGTTCGGGGTCGTGCCGTCGCCCGGCGGACGGGTACTGGGCGTGGCGCCGCCGGTGGTGGGCGGGCCGTTGTGGGTGATCGCGGTGCCCGGCGGCGGCATCGGCGTCATTTCGTGCCCCGCGCTCGAGGAGGAGCCCGGCTTCCCCTTGACCAGCTTCGACAGGCCGGTGAGCCGGGCCAGCGTGCGACCGGCGTAGGCGACGACCTTGGCGAGCTTCGCCATCATCGCCGCGACCTGCACCGAAACCTGCACGACGACCTTGCCGACCCCGACGGCGATCGACGCGCCGAAGGTGGGGATGGCGAGTGCGAGCGCGATCAGCATCGTCGAAATGATGTCGCCGAGGATCGTCGTGATGATGTCGCGCAGCAGCGAGCGGACGGCGCCGATCAGGGCCCCGGTGGTCTCGACCATGTAGCCGGCGACGTCGGCCGCCTTGGCGTTGGCGTCGATCCAGCCCTTCCGCTCGTTGATCGACTTGAGGAAGCTGTCGTAGCCCTTGCCCTGCCACTGGGTGATCGTCGACTTGAGGGTGTCGTCCAGCGAGGTGCCGGTGTTGCGCAGCGACTCGCCGATCTTGTGCAGCTCGTTGGCGACCTTCGTGACCTCCGCGGGGTTGCCCGCGACCTGGTCCAGCGGCCACTTCAGGAACGAGACGTGCTCGATCAGCCAGCCCAGGCCCGCCGCGATCAGCTTCGCCAGCGGGTCCATGACGAACGCGACGGTGTCGAGCGCCGCGCTGATGACGTTGATGCCCAGTTCCACGCTGACGGCCGCGAGGTCGCCGCCGTGCTCGGTCTGGACTTTGCCGATCGAGTCGCCGACCTGCTTCCAGCTGTCGAAGACGCCGGCGCCGGTCGTGGAGTTCGATGCCGTGATGGGAACGGTCACTTGCCCAGCTCCGTCTCGAATGTGCTCAAACCCTGTGCCGTGTTCGAGTCGTGGGTCGCGTACGTCTCGGCGGCCTTCTTCACGTCGTCGGCGGACTTGCCGATGTCTCCGACGAGCTTGGTGATCTCGCCCGTGATCACCGCCATCGTGATCCGCGAGGGCACGGCGAGCACCTGCGCGAGCAGGATGCCGAACGCGGCGTTGTCGAACCCGTTGGCCGCCTCCATCCGGTTCGCGGCGTCCTGCACCGCCGGTTGCGTGGTGCCCGACAGGAACTGGCTGAACTTCTGCAGCTCGGCCGGGTCGACCGAGAAACCTTCTCCGGAAACCACCGGTTCTCCTCCGTGCTACCAGGGATTGCTTTCACCGTCGTCCTCTTCCGGCGCGGGCCGGGGACGACGGCGCGGCGGGCCTTGCGGTGGTGGCTGCTGCTGCGGGCGGTGCGGTGGCGCGGGCGGCCGTTCCCCGGCCTCCTGCTCCGGCATGAAGACGTCGCTCTTGTCCGGGGGTGCCGCCTCCTCGGGAGCCGGCAAGAATTCGTCGAGCAGTTCGCGGGCGGCCGAGTTTTCGCCCACCAGGTCGCCGAACGCGCCGGCGACCTGGGCCGAGACCTTCTGCTGTGCGCGGCCGACCAGCTGCATCACCAGGCCGGACAGGGCTTGCGGCGGCCGCTCGTAGGCGCGGGGGCCGAACCGGAGGTCCTGCAGGACGCCGCTCGGGCCGACGGTCACCGAGACCGCCCCGTCCGGCGACTGCGCGGTGGCGACGGCCGACCGGAGTTGTTCTTGCGCTGCTGCGGCTTTTGCCCGGATTTCCTCGAGCTCGACGGTGAACGCGGCCAGCGGATCGCCGCCGGGGGGCACTGACTGGGTCAATTTGTCCTCGTCGCGAGAGAGGTCGTGAACGGACGAAGTCAATCAGCGCTCCTTGAAGCTCCGATGACACGAACCGAGCCGCCGGCTGAACGCGACGTGGATCGCCGAAGTCGGCACGCGGGTACTCCCGGTGCGGTAAACAAGGGCATGGACACCACCGTCATCCGATCGGGTGATCCCGGGGACGCTGACACGCTGCTGGGCTTCTTCGACGAGGCCGTCGAATGGCTCGTCGCCCGCGGCAGTGCGAAGCAGTGGGGGACCGAGCCGTGGAGCCGGGTCCCGAAGCGCGTCGAGCGCGTCAAAGGGATGGCCGCGGACCCGGGCCTGCGCATCGCGATGGTCGACGGCGAGCCGGCCGGCGCGCTGATCGTCTCCGAGGAGCACGACCCCCACGTGCCGCCGGTTAACGAGCGTGAACTGTATGTCCGATTGCTGATCACGTCCCGGCGGTTCACCGGACGGCGCGTCGGCGGGCGGCTCATCGAGTACGCCCTCGACGAGGCGCGGCGGCGCGGCATCGACCTCGTGCGCGTCGACTGCTGGGCCGGCGGCGACGGCGAGCTGCAGCGCTACTACGAGAGCCAGGGCTTCAAGCCGACCGTGCAGTTCCACGTCGACGAGTGGGTCGGGCAGGTCTTGGAGCACCGCATCGGTTGACAACGCCGGGTAGCGGGATCCCGGGCCAGGGGTGACACTGTTGACGCAGTGCCAACAGACGAAGGAGTCGCCATGGCCGAGAATCTCGCGGGCAAGGTCGTCGTCATCACCGGCGGCGGGCAGGGGATCGGCGCGGCGACCGCGTCGGCGCTGTCCCGGCTGGGCGCGCGGGTGGTGATCGGCGACCTCGACCAGGTCCGGGCCGAGAAAACGGCCGGGGAACTGGACGCCGAGGCGCTGCCGCTGGACGTCACCGACATCCGCGGCTTCACCGAGTTCCTCGACGAGGTCGAGCGCCGGCACGGCCGGATCGACGTCCTGGTCAACAACGCCGGGATCATGCCGCTGGCCACCTCGAGGAGGAGAGCGACGCGACGACGCGGCGTCAGCTCGAAATCAACCTGCACGCGGTCATCCACGGCACCCGCGAAGCGATGAAGCGGATGCGGCCGCGGCGGTCCGGGCACATCGTGAACGTCGCTTCCTTCGCGGGCAAGGCCGGTTTCCCCGGCGCGGCGACGTACTGCGCGACCAAGCACGCCGTCGTCGGGCTGTCCGAGGCGGTGCACCTGGAGCTGCACGGGTCCGGGGTGCACATCTCGTGCGTGATGCCCGCGATCGTCCGGACGGAGCTCGCGAGCGGGCTCGGCGAGGCGAGGCTGTTCAAGTCCTCGCGCCCGGAAGACGTGGCCGACGCCATCGTGTCCACGCTGCGCAAACCTCGCTTCGAGGTCTTCGTGCCCCGGTCCGTGGGCACTATGGGCAAGCTCACCCGGCTGCTGCCGCGGCGAGCCGGCGAAGCGCTCGCGCGCGCGTTGAAAGCGGACCAGCTTTTGGCTTCAGCGGCCCATTCCCCGGCTCGCGCGGACTACGAGGCGCGCGCCGCCGAGAGCGCGCCCGGGGCGGGCACGGAGTAACTCGGACGGCCTAGCCACTGTCCGATTTGGACGTGGGCGGTGTTGAGTCCACCGGCCTGACCGGGCAAGATTGACCGGAAGTGCCCGGGGACGTCGCAGGAGGCTCGAGGAAATGGTTTCACCGCCCGCACGGCTGGCCGCCGCCGCGTCGAACGTGGTCGGCAAGGTGCTGCACGGCGGTGTCGCCGACCTGCGCCCGATGCCGCGGGTGCTGATCGACCAGGGACCCAACCGCTCGGTCTACCGGATGACGCACAGCAGCCGCCCGGTGTCCGGGCCGCCGATCCTGCTGGTGCCGCCGCTGGCCGCGCCGGCGATCTGCTTCGACCTGCGCCGCGGCTGCAGCCTCATCGAGCACCTGGTCGAGGGCGGTCGCAACGCGTACCTCGTCGACTACGGCATGGTCGCGTTCTCGGACCGCCGCCTGGGCATCGAGCACTGGATCGACGAGGTCCTGCCGCGGGCGATCCGCAAGGTGAGCGCGGACGCGGGCGGGCAGCCGGTGCACCTGGTGTCGTGGTCGCTGGGCGGGATCTTCTCGCTGCTGGTGAACGCGGACCAGCCGGACCTCCCGATCGCGTCGATCACGGCCATCGGCTCCCCGGTGGACTTCGCGGCGATCCCGATCGTGGCGCCGTTCCGCCCGCTGGTGGACCTGACGAACGGCCACCTGCTGACCCCGATCTACCGCGTGTTCGGCGGCGCACCGTCCTATTTGGTCAGCCGCGTGTTCCGCGCGACGGGCATCAGCAAGGAGATCACGAAGCCGATCGCGATCCTTTCGCACCTCGACGACCGCGACTACCTGGCGCAGATCGAGGCGGTCGACCACTTCATGGACAACATGTACGCCTACCCGGGCCGCACGTTCGGCCAGCTGTACCACCGGTTGTTCCGCACGAACGACCTGGCGGAGGGCAAGGTGGACCTCAACGGGCGCATCATCTCGCTGTCGTCGGTGCGCGTCCCGACGCTGGTGGTGGCGGGCGCGAACGACACGATCGCGCCGCGGCCGTCGGTGGAGCGGGTGGTGGAGCTGCTGGACAAGGCGCCGGAGGTCCGCTTCAAGACGGCGCCGGGCGGCCACCTCGGCGTCCTGACCGGGCGGAAGGCGCGCGGCACGACGTGGCGCTACCTGGACGAGTTCCTCGACGACCAGGTCTCAGCCGACTGAGTCGATCTCGAACGGCTCGGCCGCGCTGTAGCGGACGTCGGCCCACACCGCGCCGGGCAGGTCGTAGCGCCGGTGCGACGTCAGCTTCGGGTCGTGGCCCGGGATCTGCCCGGGGTTGTGGCCGACGCCCGTGCGGTCCGAACCCCACGCGAAGACGTTCGACACCCACATCGGCCGTGCGAAGCCATCTCCGCCCAGCCGGGGCCGGATCACGATCGCCCCGCCGGGACTGCCGGCCAGGAAGACGCGGACGACGTGCTCGCCGGCGTCCGGCGGGGTGACGGTGACGCGCTCGAGGATTTCGACGCCGCTGTAGGGCCCGGTACCGGTGGGGTCGGCGGCGCGCTCGCGCAGCCACGCGGTGTCGATGCCGACCGGGTCGATCTTGCGGCCGACCGGAATGCAGACGTCCTTGTGCCCGGCGTAGCGCTCGACACCGCGGGACATGTACCGCAGCAGCGCGGCGACGAGCTTCGGGTAGGCGTCGAGCTGCGCGGACGTCCAGCCGCCCGCGCCCGCGGACTCCGCTTCGATGCCGAGGAACTCGTCGTTGACGTCGAGGAACCCGAGCCACCGCGACGCACCGGCGTGGTAGGCACACCCGGCGGCGACGACGTAGACGGTGCCGCTGCGGCCGAGACCGAGGTTGCACAGCGGCCCGGCGAGATCGGCGCGGCCGCGGGTGACGAGGTCGAGCGAGGGGTAGTCCCCGGGCGCGGAATCGGCGGTGGCGGTGTGGTGGCCGACCACCCCTTCGACGACGCGCATGCCGCCGTGGCCGCGGGTCTGCCACCCAGGGACTTCGACAACGGGATAGCCGGTGCTACGGGCGGCATCGACGAGCCAGGGGACGTACACCGGTCAGCCCTCCAGCTCGTCGTAGGCCCCGGAGTCCGCCTCGGTGTCGGGCGCGTCGTGCGCGGCGATCCGCGCGGCGAGGGCTTCCCGCGCTTCGTCGAGGGTCTTCGGGTTTTGCCGATCGGCATCCCAGCCTTCGGCGTCCCACTCTTCGGGCGTCTTGATGGGGGTCGGGTCGCCGGGCTCGTAAACAACGGCGGCGTGGGTCTCGCTGGGTTCGGTCACGATCGGCCTCCGGACCGCGAGGGTACCGGAGGCCGACCGCCCGGCGCTTCACTTCAGTTCGGCGGACGACTTCCCGAGCACGCGTCGAGCCACGATCAGCTGCTGGATCTGCTGCGTCCCCTCGAAGATGTCCAGAATTTTGGCGTCCCGCGCCCACTTTTCGAGCAGAGACTCCTCGCCGTAAGCCCCGGTCAGCTCGACGCACTTGAGCGCGATCTCCACCACCGACCGCCCCGCCTTGGCTTTCGCCATCGACGCCTGCAGGGAGTTCGGCTTGCGGTTGTCCGCCATCCACGCCGATTCCAGTGTCAGCAGGTACGCCGACTCGTAGTCCGCCTCCAGGCGCAGGAACTCCGCCGCCGCCGCGTGCTGCGAGTTCGCCGGGCGGTCGTAGTCGATCACCACGCCCGCCTCGGTCAAGATCCGCCGCGTCTCCTCCAGCGCCGCCCGCGCCACGCCGATCGCCATCGCCGCCACCAGCGGACGGGTGTTGTCGAACGTCTGCATGACGCCCGCGAAACCCTTGGCCGTGTCGATCTCCGGGGTTCCGAGCAGGTTCTCCGCCGGCACCCGGCAGTTCTCGAAACGCAGCACCGCCGTGTCCGAAGCGCGGATGCCGAGCTTGTGCTCGACGCGCACCACCTCGAAGCCCGGCGTGCCCTTCTCCACCACGAACGACTTGATCGCCGCGCGGCCCTTGGTTTTGTCCAGCGTCGCCCACACGACCACCGCGTCCGCGCGCTCGCCCGACGTCACGAAGATCTTCTCGCCGTTCAGCACGTAGTGGTCGCCGTCGAGGCGTGCGGTCGCCGTGATGGCCGCCGAGTCCGAACCGCACGACGGCTCGGTGATCGCCATCGCCGCCCACATGCCGGAGAAGCGCTCCAGTTGCTCGTCCGTCGCGACCGAGCCGATCGCCGCGTTGCCGAGGCCCTGGCGCGGCATCGACAGCAGCAGCCCGACGTCACCCCAGCACATCTCGATCGTGCCGAGGACGACGTTCAGGTTGGCGCCGTTGCGGTTGCCTTTTTCCTTCTCGTCCTTGGAGCGTCGCACGCCGGCCGCGCCCGCGCCGCCCTCGCCGGAGGAGTTGAGCCCGTCCAGCAGCGCCGCGAACATGTCCAGCTCGCTCGGGTACGTGTGCTCCGCGCGGTCGTACTTGCGCGAGATCGGCCGGAACACCTCGGCCGCGGCCTGGTACGCCTGGTTGATCAGCGCGCCGGCCTTCTTGGGAGCTTCCAGGTTGATCATCGTTAACGCCTTTCCGAAGCCTAGAGAAGGACAGCGCCTTCCATGACGCCGATGGCCCGCAGGTCCCGGTACCAGCGCTCGACCGGGTGCTCCTTGACGAAGCCGTGCCCACCGAGCAGCTGCACACCCGCGCTGCCGATCTGCATGCCCTTGTCCACGGCGAGCTTCCGCGCCAGCGCGACCTCCCGCGCGTAGGACTTGCCCTGCTCGGCCCGCGCCGCCGCGCGCAGCGTCACCAGCCGCAGGCCCTCCAGCTCGATCGCGATGTCGGCGACGGAGAACGCCACCGCCTGCCGGTGGCTGATCGGCTCGCCGAACGCCGTCCGCTCGTTGACGTAGGGCACGACGTAGTCGAGGACGGCCTTCGCGGTGCCGGCGGCCAGCGCCGCCCAGCCCAGCCGTGAAAGCCGGACGAGGTCGGTGAAGACGTCGAGCTTGCCGCCGCCGAGCAGCGCGCCCGCGGGCAGGTTTACGCGCTCCAAGTGCAGCTTGCCGGTCGCGGCGCCGCGCAGGCCCATCGCCGGTTCGGCCTCGATGGTCACGCCGGCGGTCGACGACTCGACGAGGAACAGCGCCGGGCCGCGGCCTTCGAGGTCGGCCGACACGATGAACAGCTCGGCCTGCGCCGCGCGCGGGACCAGCGACTTCACGCCGTCGAGCTGGTAGCCCTTCGGCGTGCGACGCGCCTTCGTCGCGGGCTTGAACGGGTCGTAGAGCGCTTTCTGCTCCTGCAGTGCCAGCGCCGCGGCGGGCACGTTCTCGCCGACGAACGCGGGCAGGTAGTCGGCCTGCTGCTGCTCGTCGCCCCAGCTGACCAGCGCGGTGCTCACCGCGGACGGCGCGAGCACGGCCACGGCCAGGCCGAGGTCCCCGTGCGCGAGTGCTTCCGCGACGAGCGCGTTGGTGACGACCGAGCGTTCGGTGCCGACGCCGCCGAGCTCCTCCGGGATGCCGACCAGGCTGATGCCCAGCTCGGCGGCCCGGCTCAGCAGGCCTTCGGGCGCCTCGAGCTTGGCGTCGGCGTCCGCGGCGGCCGGGCGCAGCTGCTCGGCGGCGAACTCCGTCACGGTTTCGACGATGAGCTGCTGGTCCTCGCTCGGCGTGAGGTCGAACAGCCCGGTGTCGCCGGCCGGGGTGAGCCGGGCCGGCTTGCCCAGCTTCTGTACCGACGTGAACGACCGGGTCGCCGCGCCGGCGACGCGGAAGCCGGTGCGCGTTCCCGCGGTGACCAGGCCTTCGATGGGCTTGCGCAGCCCCGCCCGATCGACGACCTTGCTCCCGGCCAGCCGGGTCAGCGCGGAAAGGCCCCAGCCCATCGCGTCCCGTTTCCTTGGCGCAGCCATGTGGCCCTCCATCCGTTACCTACTCGTCAGTAGGTTATCCGGTGGGCCGGGATAGCGCCAGTCCGGGGTTGGGGTTAACGGCCGTTAACCTGGTCGAGGTCTCCCACAGATCGCGGGCGTCGCCGTGGTCCTGGCGCCGTTCGAGCCTGGGTCGCCCGCCATGCCGGTCGCCCGGGCCGACGTAGGCGTTGCCCGGCACGTCCTCCGTCGCGGCGAACAGGATGGGCAGCGCGCCGTACTCGGCCTTCTTCTGCGCGATGACCGGGTAGAGCGCCCTCAGTGCCAGGCCCTGTACGCCGCCGTAGTGCCGGTCGAGCCCGGTGCGAGCGACGCCGGGGTGCGCGGCGACGGCCCGGACCTCGCTCTCGGCCTCGGTCAGCCGTCGTTGCAGCTCCTGCGTGAACAGCAGGTTCGCCAGCTTCGACTGCGCGTACGCTCCCGTCGCGGAGTAGCGGCGGTGCTCCCAGTTCAGGTCGTCGAGCCGGATCTTCCCCCGCCGCGCGAGGTTGGACGACACGGTCACAACCCCGGCCGCTGAGGTGCGGCAGCAGCAGGTTCGTCAGCAGGAACGGGCCGAAGTGGTTGACGGCCAGGTGCGTCTCGAAGCCGTCGGCCGTCTTCCCGTACGGCACGGCCATGACGCCGGCGTTGTTGACCAGGACGTCGAGGCCGCCGGTCCAGCCGGCGGCGAACTCGCGCACCGAAGCCAGGTCGGCGAGGTCGAGGCGCCGGACCTCGGTGTTGCCCGGCGGCGGCCTGACGCGGGCGGGGTCGCGCACGGCGAGGACGACCTGGTGCCCCCGGGCGGCGAGTTCGCGGGCGGTGATGGCGCCGAGGCCGCCGCCGGCCCCGGTGATGAGGTAAGTGGTCATGGCTTCAGCGTCGCCGCGGCGCGGGCGTCGTGGCAGAGCGCGCCGATCGGGGGATCGGCGATCCCTGGCACCGGCCGGGAGAGCGCCGATAATCGACGACGTGGACCGTGCCGAACTAGCCGATTTCCTGCGCCGCCGCCGCGAAGCCCTGCGCCCGCAGGACGTCGGGCTGCCGCCCGGGCAGCGCCGCCGCACGTTCGGGCTGCGGCGCGAGGAGGTCGCGACGCTCTCGGGCATGTCCACCGACTACTACACGCGGCTGGAGCAGCAGCGCGGGCCGCGGCCGTCGGAGCAGATGCTGGCCGCGATCGCCCGCGGCCTGCGGCTGACGCTGGACGAGCGCGACCACCTGTTCCGGCTGGCCGGGCACACGGCGCCGTCCCGCGTGTCGCGCGCGGACCACGTCAGTCCGGCGCTGATGCGCGTGCTGGACCGGCTGCACGACACGCCCGCGCAGGTGATGTCGAACCTCGGCGAGACGCTCGTGCAGAACCGGCCGGCCCAGGCGCTGCTCGGGGACGAGACCGGCCACACCGGGCCCGCGCGCAGCGCCGCGTACCGGTGGTTCACCGACCCGGCGGAGCAGGCGATCTACCCGCCGGCCGACCGCGCGCGGCACGCCCGGTTCCTGGTGGCGAGCCTGCGGGCGGCTTCGGGCAGTGACCCCCGGGCCGCGGAGCTGGCGCGGCTGCTGGCGGCGAAGAGCGCGGAGTTCGCGAAGCTGTGGGAAGCGCACGAAGTCTCGGTGCCGTTCGAGCGGCGCAAGACGATCGTGCACCCCGGCTTCGGCGAGATCGCGCTCGACTGCCAGCTGCTCCACACCGACGACTTCGGCCAGGTGCTGCTGGTCTTCACCGCCACGCCTGGCACCGAGGACGCCGAGAAGCTGCAGTTGCTTTCGGTCGTCGGCCCGGAACTGTTATGAGTGTTGGGTGTGCACCTGCCTCCGCCATTCGGCGAACCGGAGGCGTTCGAAGCCGATGAGCCCGAGCACGAGCCCGGCGACGACCAGGAGCAGCACGGCCGCGGGCACGTGCTCCAGCAACGGCGTCGCCGCGACCAGCAGGATCCCGACGGCCAGGCGCTGGACGTTCCAGCTGCCGAGGTTGCGCTTGCGCAACGCGCTCAGCGCGATCAGGTAGAGCGCGAGGCCGCCGGTCAGCGTCCAGATCGGCACGCCGTGCAGTGCTTCGCCGGGCGTGTGGTGTTCGGTGTCGGCGATGTAGAGGAAGGACTTCTTCAGGCCGAGGGCGACGAGCACGATCCCGGCGATCAGCGGCAGGTGCAGGAAGGTGTAGGAGTCGGTGGCGAGCTTCGCGCGTTCGACACCGGTCGCCCGGGTCAGCCGGTGCTCGGAGACGCGCGCGACGACGTCGAAGTAGGTCCACCACATCCCGGCGGCCAGCGCCAGCCCGCACACGGCGGCCCCGGCGACCAGCCACGACATCGGCAGCGCCCCGATCCCGATGCCGATCGCGACGATCGACTCCCCGAGCGCGATGATCACGATGAGCCCGAACCGCTCGGCGAAGTGCGCGGGCGAGTTCAGCCGCCAGCCCTCGGGCCCGGCGAGGTAGACGTTGAGGTAGTCGGCCAACAGGGCGACGACCCACAGGCCCAGCTGCCACGGCCCGCTCAGCACGGTGCTGATCGACAGCAGCACCACGGACGGCAGCAGGCCGACGAACATCTTGAGCAGGACCTTGCGCAACCCGGGATCATGCCGCGCGGCGCCGAGGTAGGCGACGAGGTGCAGCAGCCGCACGAGCGCGTAACAGACGACGAAGAGCACGGGCGCGTACAGCCCGCCGGGGAAGTCGACGAAGGCTTCGGGGATGGTGAGCGAGACGAGGAACATGACGGCCATGGCCCCGAACATCGCCGGCCGCGCGATCCCGTGGTCGACGTGGATGGTGGTCCCGAGCCAGGCGTAGGAGCACCAGCACCACCAGAGGACGGCGAGCATGGCGAGCCCCTGCCCGACACCCATCGGGCTCAGGTGGTCGGCCATCAGCTGGGTGGTCTGGGTGATGGCGTAGACGAAGACGAGGTCGAAGAAGAGCTCGATGGTGGAGACGCGGTGGTCCTCATCCGCGCTCACCAGGTGCAGGCGTGTCGTGGGCACGCCGAATTATGGACGAAACAAGGACAAGGAGGTCCGGTTTCGCCGTAACGCTGTGCGCGAACATGGCCGGACGTGCATAGGTCTGGGACAATGGGTGAGGGACGTGGGGAGGTGGGTCGTGCATTCCTATGCGGCCGCGCACCACAAGACGATCATGGCCGTCGACATCGCCGGCTACAACGACCCCAAGCGCACGACCGCCCACCGGCTGGTCGTCCACGAAGGGTTCTGGAAACTCATGCGTACGGCGTTCGCCGAGGCAGGCATCCCGTGGGACACGCTGTTCATCGAGAACACCGGCGACGGGGCGATGATCCAGCTGCCACCAGAGGTGGCGAAGGCGGACTTGGTAGCCCAGTTGCCTGACCAGATGCTGGCCGAGTTGCGCCGGTACAACGCGGTCCACGCGGAGGAAGCGAACGTCCGCCTGCGGGTCGCGCTGCACGCGGGCGAGGTGTACCAGGGCAGCCACGGAACGATCAGCGACGCGAACAGTTTCGCATTCCGCCTCTTGGAGGAGCCGGCGGCGAAGAAAGCACTGAAGGACTCGGGCGCGGCGATGGTTTTGATCGTGTCGGACACGTTCTACCGGGATGTGGTGCGAGCCGACCCAGCCGCGGATGCCGGGTCCTACCGCCGGATCCCGGTGGAGGTCAAGGAAACGAAGACGGAGGCATGGCTGCGCCTCCTGGGCGCGACCACGAACGGCTTCGACCTGCGCCGCCGTCCGGCGCCGCCGTCCGGCGCAGCATTCTCGGCGCTCGTGGAGGCATTGCTGGCGGTACCTTGTGTGCGCAAGACCGAAAGTCGGCGCCTGTTGCTGGAGCTGTTCCACCGCAGGGAAATCGCCGATGTGGTCCCGAACTATGCGGAGGACCGGTTGCACGTGATCGCACTAACCAGGACGTGTCAACGCTTCGACGGCGGACTGGCCGACCTGCTCAAGGCGATCCGGATGATCGAACCGGAATCGCCACAGGTCACCGCCTTGGCCGAGATCGTCGCTCGTTTCCCGGACGCCCACTGATCGGCGTTGTTGTCATCGAATTGTCATTTCGATCATGATTTCGGGCTGGTTAACTCATCTACCCGGGTAATTGGCGAGGGGCGGTGAGCCATCAGGTGTCGGCGGGACTGGGACGGCCCGAAGTGGCGATCGACGCGCACAAGGCGCTGGTGGACGTACTGGTCGACGCGGGCTTCGCTGACGATCGATCGGTACGTTCACTGCTGGTGCGCGAACTCAGGGAGGCTCTCGGACATCCCCTCACGGTTTCCGATCATCTAACCGCCCGCGACCAGTTGATCGAAATCGTCGGCGTCTGCAGCCGGACCGACGAAGGACTGAGAGCGCTGGTCTCGGTCCTTGAGCTGATGCGCCCGGGGAGCCCAGAATGCCTCAAGGCACGCCTGCTCGTAGCCGCGTTGCCGGTGCAGGATCTATTCCCCGAACAGGACCTGGTCATGGTGAAGGACTGGTTGGGGAGCCTGACGTCGCTGCGTCTCCCGGCGCTGGTTCAGCGGGCCGCCCGGCACTCGGCCGAGCCGCCACCGCGGTTCGAGAACGCGTGGACGGCGTTCTATTACCTGACCGACTTGAACGCCGCGCCCGGTGAGCTCCCGCCCGCGTTGATCTTCGCCGAGTTCGTCGCCGCCGGCTGCCCCGAGGTGCCACGCCTGCGGCTCAGGGACTGGGTCTCCGGCCAGGCGCGCAGACTGCAGTGCGAGGACGCTTTGCGTGAGTTGCGTGTGGAGGCAGACCGTCCGCGGCTCGAACGGGAAAAACTGCACCTCGTGATCGTGATCCGCCCGGACCACATCGAGCGTGACTTCTTCCATGTCTGCGGGTGGCGGCAGGACGAGCCGGACGAGTGGCCGCCGCCTTGCGGCGAAACAGTGGTCGTCCGGTCCGAGGGCTTGGAGAGTCATGTCGACTCCCTTGTCGCGGCGTCGGAAGAAGCCTGGTCCGGCCGAGCGGTCGACGTGGCGCTCGAATTCGTGCTGCCGCGGACATTGGTGAACACGCCCGTCCATCTGTGGTCGGCGGAGCTCGGTTCGGGTGCGCCACAGCCGTTGAACCTGTCCTATCCGATCGTGATCCGCTCGCTCGAGCGCATGTCCTACCCTCGTTGGCATCGCCGATGGCGGGTGCGGTGGTCCGTGCTCAAGGCCGATCCAGCATTCGACCGGGTGTACTTCTGCCAGGAGAACGACACGGAGGACGAGCATCGGCTCGACGCCATCCTGGGTGACGAGAGGTGGGTGATGACGGTGCTCAACGGATCGCCGTCCAGCCAGCCGGTTCCCGGCCAGGACCAGCTGCTCTCAGCTCTGCGCGCGGGTATCCCGGCGCTCGTCTGGCATCCGACCGCCGACCCGGAAGTCTTGCGCGATGTGGTGTCCTGGCTAGTCGGCGACGACGAGCTGAGCGATCTGCCAGCGAGGACCCAGGCATCCCGGCAGGCGGCTTTCCGGAACCAGCAAGTTCCGTTCGATCTTGATGTTCTTCGTGATCTGGTGATCTTGTGGGATGATCCGAGCAGGCTGCTTTTCCTGGTCAACCCATCCGCGTACGCGGCGCCAGGTGTCTCCGCCATGGCTGGTGCCGTACGCCCGGATCGACTCGACCGGAAGGCGCAGTGACATGGCTGGGGGTCCCGGCGTTGCGCCGGACGCCGAAGACCTGACTCTGCGCGATCTCGCCGATGCTTTGCAGCCTTTGGCCGGTCTGGGCTCCCCTGGCGGGCAGGCGTCGGAACTTGATCTCGCGGTGGTCGTCGAGAACGCCCCGTCGATGACTTTGTGGCAGTCGGTTGTGGCGAGGTTCGTGGACCTGATCGCAGCGTCGAACGTCTTTCGCGTCGTGCACCACTGCCGGCTCGAGACCACCGGGAGCGAGCGACCCGGTGGCGGGGCGGCAGACGGACTGGTGCTCCGGAGCGGCGGTTCGGATGCTCCCGGACGCCGGCCGGCCGAGCTGCTCGACCTGTCGAGGCGCCAAGCGGTCCTCGTGGTGACCGATGGCCTTGGCGAAGTCTGGCGCAGCGACATGGTCTCGCCCGTACTCGCCGATTGGGCATTGGCCGCGCCGATCGCGATACTGCAGCTGTTGCCGGCGCGGATGTGGAATTTGCATGGCCCTGAGCTGTATCAGGCGAACCTGACCGCAAGCGAACCGCTGCAGCCGAACCGACGCTATCGGTTGAAGCTCGTGGACGCGTGGGTGGACCCGTCCGGATATGTCGGACTGACTGATTCAGCGGTTGCGATACCGGTGCTGGAATTCTCGCGTCGCGGGTTGAGGTGGTGGTCGGAATTGACTGCCGGCGGTGACCGTGAGCTCTCTGCGAGAGTATTCCTGGCGCGCGACCAGGCTTGGCCGCCTCCGGAGGAGCCATCAGCTGCTCGGGCGAACCTGGCGGCTCGCGATCGGGTGATGCTCTTCCGGAGTACGGCTTCGCCGCGGACATTCCGATTGGCGACGTTGCTCGCAGCTGTTCCGATCAGCGTCGGTGTGGCCCGGGCGCTGCAGAGGCTCGTCCCCGGGGCGGGGACGGCCGAGCTCGCCGAACTTTTTGCGAGCGGACTGTTCGAACCGGCCCCTGCGGTACCTTGGGACGCCGCCGAGTGGACGTGTTCGATTCCTGTTCGGGAGATCCTGCTCGGTGGCGCTCGTCGGTCGGCGACCGCTGAGGCGATTGAAGTCGCGTACCGCCACGGTGGCGATGCCGATCCGGCGCTGGTACGACTGCGTCAAGCGGTTGCGGAACCGGCCACTGCTCTCAACGTCGGATCTGTGCCTGAGGCCGACGAGCTGGCGCTGCAAGGAGTGGTGCTTCGAGCGCTGTCAGGCGTGTCATACCGCGTAAGATCGATGTTCGGCTTTGAAGTGACTAAGGTCGGCGCGATGATTAAGACTACTTCCGCTCCCGCCGAAGAGGATCTGCTCGAGTCTTCGGATGAAGGTGCAGACGATGACAGTATCCGGAAAAAAGCCCGAGCGCAGGCCGCTGCGGCGAAGATTTTACGGCACGACCCGAGGCCGGTCGGTGAAGCTCCACCGGTCTGGGGGCAGATACCGCCGCAGAACGCCAACTTCACCGGAAGGGATGAACTTCTCAAACGATTGGTCAAACGGCTGAGCGCCGGTGCCACTGCGGTCCTCCCGGCCGCGCTGCACGGGATGGGCGGAATCGGAAAGACGCAAATCGCGGTCGAGTACATTTACCGGAATAAACAGAGATATGACGTCATCTGGTGGGTGCAGGCAACTCGGCCGACGCAGATCCGCAAATCGCTGACCGAACTCGCTCAGCGGTTGAAATTGCCGGATGCCGAAGAGGCTCTGACTGCTGTTCCGGCTGTTCTTGAAGCGCTCCGGATCGGGGTACCGCATAACAGGTGGCTGCTGGTCTTCGATTCAGCGGAAGATCCCGAAATCGTGCGGCAGTTCTTTCCCCAGGGCATGCCGGACAACGTGCAGGGACATATCCTGGTGACTTCGCGCAACCCGAGTTGGGCCGGGGATGCCCAGCCTCTCGAAGTGGCGGTGTTCGACCGCACGGAAAGCATGCAGCTGCTCAGCGCCCGCGGATCGGAGCTCGACGACGCCGCCGCCGATCGGATCTCGAGCAAGCTGGGGGATCTCCCGCTCGCGGTCGAGCAGGCGGCCGCGTGGCTGGCGGAGACCGGGATGCCGGCCACCCAGTACCTGGAGCTGTTCGACAGCAAGGTCGCGGAGCTGCTCGACACTCCGGCGCCGCGTGACTACCAGGTCTCGGTCGCGGCCGCGTGGAACGTGTCGCTCGACAAGCTGAAAGAGAAGAACCTGGCAGCCGACCAGTTGTTGCAGGTTTGTGCGTACTTTGCGCCCGAGCCGATCGCGCGTAGCCTCTTCACCGTAGTGCACAAGATCAATGTGGCGCCTGAGCTCGACGCAGCGCTTCACGACCCGATCAGGCTCGGCCGGGTCGTCCGCGACCTCAGCCGTTACGGGCTCGCCAAGATCGATCACCGGGCCGACACCCTCCTCGTGCATCGCCTGGTCCAGTTGGTGCTCCGAAGCCGGATGGGGGAGCAACGCAGCGCCGAGATGCGCAGCGCGGCACACCAGTTGCTGGCGAACCTGGACCCGAACGCTCCGGCGTCTCCTCGGGAGTGGCCGCGCTACCAGGAGATCGTCCCGCACATCTACGACGCCGAGCTGATCAAGAGCGAAGAACCCGAGGTGCGGAAGCTGGTGGTGAACCTGCTCCAATACCTCCACCACTGGGGCGATCACCAAGAAGCACTGACCTTGGCCGAGAGCGCGGTCGCGGAGTGGCGGCGAAGGCGCTTCGAACGAGTGGACCACGGTGAGGAAATTCCGGAGCAAGACCTTCTGCTGGAGCTGCGGGCGGCCGAACGCCTGGCGTTCTTCCAATGGGCGGTCGGCCGTTATGCGGACGCTGAAGTCACCATCAAGGAAACGCGCGACGCGTACCTGAGTTCCATCGGGCCCGAGCGGGAGGAAACCCTCAATGCTCAGGTGACTTACGCGCTGATCCTCAAGTCGCGCGGCGACTTCGCCGGAGCCCGGAGGCTCAACGAAGAGGTCCTGACGCAGGCCAGCGACCTGCTCGGCCGGGACGAGCCGAGTTCGCTGGCCGCCGCGCACGACTGCGTCGTGTCGCGGTTGCTGACCGGCGACTACAAGGCGGCCCGAGAACTTGCCGAAGAGACTTTCAAAAGCCGAAGCCGAATTTTCGGCCCTGACAATGTCATGACGATCGCGACGAGGGTCTTGCTGGTGATCGCCCGACGTGAGCTGGGCGACTATCCGTGGGCACGGATCGAGCAGGAGAAGATCACGAAGCAGGCCGAGTCTTTCTACGGCAACGACCGGGCCGGAACATTGCGTCGCAAGTATCACCAATCGGTTGCTTGCCGCAAGGACGGTGACCACGTTCGCGCCCGCTCGTTGTCCTCCGAGGCGAATGAGCGGTTCGAGTCACGGTACGGCAATCGGCACCCGAACGCTCTCGCCTGCGCCCTTGGCTACTCGATCGACCTGCGGCACGCGAAACGGTTCGACCAAGCCAAAGACCTGGGTGAGAAGGTGCTGGCACGTTATCGCGAGAGCCTGGGAGAGAAGCATCCGCACACGCTCTCCGCCGCAGTCGACCTCGGCGTGACCCTGCGGCTCAGCGGCTCGCCCGCCGATGCGCTGAAGATGGACGAGCCAGCGCTCGAACTGCTCGAGGAAAGCCTGGGGCGGTACCACCCGCACGCGATCGTCTGCGCCATCAATGTCGCCAGTGACCTCTTCGCGCTCGACCGTATCCAGGATGCTGCGGCCAGGGATGCCGAACTCGTTGAACGGGCTATCCGGGTGCTGGGGCAGAACCACCCGACCACCTTGGCAGTCCGGCTCAACTACTCGTTGGACCTCTACGGACTCGGGCGAACCGATGACGCGGAAGAGCTGTTTGCGAACGTCATGCACGGGTACCGGCAGAAGCTGGGAGAGACACATCCCGGCACTCATGCCGCGAGCCGCAAGATCCGGGCGGACTGCGACATCGACCCAATGCCGCTCTGACGCGGGCTAGGAGACGTTGCGCCCGATCCATTCGGCAACCGACTCCGGCGAAACAGCTGTGTCCGGGCGGAGTGCGCGGTACACCGCCCGGACCAGCTCCGGGCGGTGTACCAGTGCACGGGACACCGGGTCGGTGGTCGACGCGGCGAGTGCGAGACCGAGCCCGGCCAGAGCCGACGGGTTGTCCGGGGCGGCCGCGAGTTCCTTGCGGTATCCGGTGACCGCCTCGGCTGTTCTGCCGGCGACGAACGCCAAGTCGGCCGGAGTCGACCCGGGAACCGACGGCCCGCGGACGAGCAGCTCTTCAGTTCCGCCGTCGCTCAACCGCAGCCTGATCAGGTCTGTCCTCGCGTCCGGCCACCGGCCGTCCGGCACGGGGCTCGGCGCTGGGTCCGGAGGGAGCGACCCTGGCCGGCGAGTTCCGTTGCACCACGCATCCACCAGTTCGCCGACGAGGTCCGGTGCGGGTCGTAGGTGACGGATACGCCAGCCCGCGTAGTGATCGGCGACGGCACGGTGCACCCACCGCATGGACTCGGCGGCGACGGGCTCGGTCTGCCAGGGGCCCAGCGCGCCGGCGATCCCGCTCAAGAACCGACGGCCCGCCTGCGTGATGGCACTGTCGTTGCGGATGGTCAACAGGGTGTGCCACGTTTGCCTGCGCCACAGCGCGAATTCAAAGCCGGCCAGAAGGTTCTGGGGTTCGGCCCGGCTGAGAGCGCGCCAAAACGCGGCAACGCCGAAGAACGCGTAGATGCCGTGTATGACGCCACCCAGTGGGCGCGGATCGTCTCGCCAGGGAGCGTAGAACCGCTCTCGCCGGTCCTCGTCGTGAAGCGGGAGCAGGTGCAACAGGCCGCCCAGCCGGATGTGCTGAAACTCGTGCACGAGTGCCGCGGCCATTGCCGCGGGATCGCTGGAGTAAGCGATGATCGCACTGCCGAACGCTTCCCCGGTCGACGCGCTCGGCAGCCGGAACGGGACCGCCGGCTCCGGAACCACCGACTCGAGACCCTCCGGAAATGCGTCGGCGACGGCCGGCAGGTGCGTGGTGAGCAGTCGCCAAGCGCCTTCGAGCACACTCCGCCAGGGTTCGACCTCCTCGGCGGTCAACCGGCTCGGCCGCTGGGGTTCGTACAAGCCCCGATAGAGGTCGACGTCGTCCAACCGCAATGCCAAACGCCGTTCGCTGGCCTCGAGTACGACTTCTCGAACCGGGTACCAGTGTGGATCGGCGCGGTGTACGCGCACTCGACCGCGCCCATTGTCGACCTCGACCTGACCGCCATGGCTGCGGACGACCGCCACCGAGCAGGGATCGCCGGTGCCCAGCTTGGCCATACCGAGGGTGGGGAGCGTGACGTACCGATGCCAAACCGGCACCTCGATTTCGAAGGGAATTCCGGCCAGGATCGCCGCTGCGGCGGCAATGCAGCGGATGTGCCCCACGTGAACCCACAACGGAAGGTCCGAGGAGACGTCGTGCCGGTACAGCCGGGTGGTATAGCCCACCCAACTGCCGACGTAGGGATGAGCGAGGATTTTCTCGACGGACTCGGCGGCGACGTTCTGAGCTCTGCCGAGTAGTTCCCAAGCCGGTTCGGGAGGGGGCAGGGGGTGGAACATGGCGGTAGTTTTCCCGGCCTCATCCAGCAGGGCACGCATGAGCAGCAGGCGGCGGCTTCTCTCCGCGGCTCGGAGCCGTCGGACCGGTTCCGGGCCACCCAGACCACGTGCCACTGCGTCGAAATCCGTCCATGAGAGGCGGTGCCGGTTCAACGCCGTTGCGTCGCCCTCCGGTTCGCGCGGCATGTTTCAGTCGATCCGTTTTGCGCCGCCACTGCTGCTTGCAGTCACCGAGATGTACGAAACTCGTTCGACCGCATGCCGTATTGCCTTCCGTAATTCGGAGCTGTCGAGGGTGCGCAGTTGCGCAAGCGACACTTCGCCGAGGTCGAGAAGCTCGGATTCGACTCCCGCTTCCCTGTCGGAGCGCGGCGCCTGCATCAAAATCCCCTCTCGCAGGGAGAACGGGCCCCGTCGGCCCGCATCGCATTGTCCCGCATTCCCCGCGCTCGCGACAGGGACGCAGGCGTTAGACCGTTCAGGCGACGCGGCTCGGCGTTCTCGCAGAGCGCTTGGACGGCGGGCGGTATTGTCGGTTCGCCGATGTTGGCACGGAGCGGGCCCGTCTGCCGACAACCTCGTGGATAGCTGGGTCCCGTGAGGCACGTTTCCCTTCGCAGTGATCACCAGCAACGGTGACCGCGAGTTCCCTCACTGAAGCCCGCGGAAGACTGCCCACCGAGAAGGCGGTGTGCGCCCGGTGCGACATCGGCCCGGTACGGTTGTGAAGCAGTCAGGGCAGTGCTTCGCCGATCCAGCCGGCTAGCTCGTCGAACGACGGTGCCGTGCCCACGCGGCGGAGCTCTCGGTGTACCGCGCGCACCAGTTCCGGCACTTCGAGCAAGGCACGCGTTGCAGGCCCGGGCGGCAGGGAGAGGCTGAGACCGATCAATGCCGAGGCGTGCTCCGGGTTCGTCTCCAGGTCCGCCTGGTAAGCGGTGCGGGCATCGTCCGTCCGGCCGGCGATCAACCGGTAGTCGCCTTCGAGGGCGTCCGGCACCTTCGACCAGATCCGCGACAGCCTGGCTTCGCCGTCACTTCCGAGCCGCACCCGGACCAAGTCGGCACGGGCGTTCGGCCACTCGCCGTCCGAAACGGTGTCGAGCTTGCCCTCCGGGCCGACCGGTGGACAAGGCGCACCCGCCAGTCTGGCTCGGACGAGCCGTGCGACTGTTGCCATTTCGGGGCGGATGTGCCGGAGTCGCCACCCCGCGCGATGGTCCGCGGCCAGGGTCGTCGTCCAGTGCAGGGCCTCAGGGGTGACCGGCTCGTTCTGCCACGGGCCGAACACTGCGGCAAGATTGGTCAGGAACCGCCGTCCCTCCTCGGTCAGGGCGACGTCATCGCGGACCACCTCAAGAGTCTCCCAGGCCTGGGCGCGCCAGTGAGCGAACTCGAACGCGGCCAGCCGGTCGCCGGGGCGTGCCCGCGACAGCGCTCGCCAGAAGGCGGAAACGCCGAAGAAGGCGTAGACCCCTTGCACCAGGCCGCCCAGCGGCCGGGGATCTTCCCGCCATGGCGCGTAGAGCCGCTCGGTGTGGTCGTCGTCGTGGAGGGGGACGAGCTCCAATAGAGCGCTCAACCGGATGTGCTGGAACTCGTGTATCAGTGCTGCGGCGAGCGTGGCGGGCTCGTCAGGTGTCGCGATCGTCGCGCTGCCGAAGGCCTCGCCCGTCGACGCGCTGGGAAGCCGGAAGCGAACGGCCGGTGCGGGCACGATCGACGTCAGGCCCATGGGCAGGACCTCGGCGTACTCGGGCAGGTGCTTGACGATCAGCTCCCAGGCCTCACCGAGCAGCTCGCGCCAGGCTTTGACATCGGCTTCCGCGAGCCGGTCGGGTGGGATCGGGTGGTAGAGCCCGCGGTGCGGGTCCAGATCGTCGAGCCGCAACTCCAAAACGCGTTTGCCTGCTTCGAGCCGGAAGTCCCGCAGCGCGCTCCAGCCTGTCGCGCCGGAGATGACCTGCGAGCGGCCGCCGCTGATGGTGAACGTGCCGGCTTCCACGCGAACCACAGCGGTTGTGAAGCCGCCGCCTTCGTCCAACTGGGCGGCGCCCAGAGTCGGGAGCACGACGGTGTCGTTCCAGACCGGTACCCGGATGGTGCAGTCCAGTCCCGCGTGGATGGCCGCCGCAGCGGCGAGCGTGTGGAAGTAGCCGTAGTGGACCCAGATCGGGCATTCTCCGGTCAGCCCATGCTCGATCAGCCGAGTGGTGTACCCCTCCCAGCTGCCGGTATAGGGATGGACGAGTACGCGTTCGAGCGCTTCCTGGTCGGCTCGCTCCGCTCGTTCGAGCAAGTCCCAGGCTTCGACGGCGCTGGGGAGCGGGCCGGTCAAGTCGTCGGGCGACCGGTCCGCCAGTCCGCGGAGCAGGAGCAGCCGGCGGCTGCGGTCAGCGCTGCGCAACTGGCTCATGGCATCGGCTCCGCCACTGCCTGCGGCCAGCAGGTCGAGAGCTTCGCGAGTGATCGAATGAGGTTCTGGCGCTGGCGCCATATGGTCCTCCATGTGAGGTGAGCCCCTCGAAGCGACTTCAAGCGAGGTGCGCGGTGCCTCCGCCTTGGCTCCCGCTGGCGAGGACCGGAGAGTATGCGGTTCTGGCCACGGCATGGCTGACCGAACGGCGAAGTGCGCTGGTTCGAAGGCTCCGGAGTTCGGCCAGCGAGACGGAGCTCAGATCGAGGAGTTCGGACGTGATCCCAGGTCGTGCTTTGCTGCTCGGCGATCGCATAGCGACGTCTCCTTTCAGAATCCCGAATGGGGAGAGCGCGTAAGTTAGCACGGTCTGGTTAGGCCCGTTCGTGCCGTCCGCACACCAGGCATTTTGCCTGGTACACAAGGGTTTCGAGGTTAACCTGAGGTCGTACCCCTGTTCGATAGCCACGCTGTGTCACGGCGCGATGGGCGTACGGATGCTGCGCTTCAGCGAAAGTGTGAAGTTTCCCTTTTTCCAATTGCGAACAAGGAGGCAGAAGGATTCGCCTTTGTAGGATCTGTACCCTCAACGAGGGTTTCGTGTCCGCCTTTCAGGCGAGACTGAGCACGGTGTGCAGCAACGTCGTCAGCTCGGCTTCGAAGCCGGGGCGGGATGCCAGGCGGCGGGTGCGGGCCAAGTCGTTCGCGATCGTCAGGGCCGCGTGGACCGTGATCTTCGCTTCCCGCGCAGGCAGTTCCGACCGCGCCGCTGACAGCAGTGTCACCCACTGCGCGACGTAGTCCCGTTGCACTCGTAGCAGATCCGCCTTGTCGCGGTCCGGCATCGTCACGCGGTCCGCCGAGAACGACACCAGCAGTTCCGGTGTGTGCAGGATCGTGTGGACGTACGACGCCGCCAGCCGGCGCAGTGCCGAGACCTCGTCCGTGGTCTGCAGGGCCCTCTCCGCCGCCAGCGCCAAGCGGTCCGCTGCCCGGTGGCCGATCGCCACCATCAAAGCCGCCTTACTCGGGAAGTGGCGGTAGACGCTCGGGCCTGCGATGCCCGCCGCCGCTCCGATGTCCTCCATGCTCACGTCGTGGTAGCCGCGTTGGGCGAACAGTCCGGTTGCCGCCGCCAGGACCTGCTCACGGCGGGAGGGTGTGCCCAAGCTGAGCGCCGGAGGGGGCTGCGGTGAAGACGGCGCGGGGAGTGTGGCGTTCAGCACACCGAGGGCCAGTTCGACCAGTAACTGAGCGAAGCGGCGGCGCGCCACCGACGTGTGGTGCACCGACACGCTGCCGAACACCGACAGGGCTGCCCAGCACAGCAACTCGGCTTCCTCTGCGGACAGTTCCGGCCGCTGGACGAGCAGGACCTTCGACCACGCCGTCAGCGCCAGCGTCGAACGGCGGGCGATCTCCCGTTGGTCCTCCTTCGGGAGGTGACGACCCTCCCAGCGCCACAACGCCGCGATCTCGCGGCGCTCGACAGCCTGCGTCGCGAGCCGGCCGAGGAGGGATTGAAGCTGGTCAAGAGGTGGAACCGAGTCGGACAGTGCCGAAGCCGTCGCCGCTTCCAGGTCCTCGAAGCCGCTCAGGACGACGTACGCCAGGATCGCCTGCTTGTCCGCGAAATGCCGGTACAACGCCGGCCCGGTGACGCCCGCCGCGTCCGCTATGTCCTTGATGCCGACCCCCGGGAAGCCGCGGGCGCGGAACAGCTCCGCCGCCACCGCGGCCAGCTGGGCCTTGCGGTCGCGGGGTCGCGCAGCACGTACGGAGTCGGTCATCGTGAGTGAACGATAGCGGCTGACGGCACAGCTGCAACCCATTGACACCATGGGGTTGTCCGGCGCTATGTTAATGGTAATTAGCACTACTGGCCGGTATCATCGGCCACGGTACGAAGACGTCCCACCCGCTCGCGAGGAGTTTGTTCTGTGAGTAGCGAGGCCTACATCTACGAGGCGATCCGCACGCCTCGCGGCAAGAACAAGGGCGGTGCCCTGCACGGCACCAAGCCGGTCGACCTGGTGGTCGGCCTGATCGAAGAGGTCAAGGTCCGCCACCCGAACCTCGACCCCGCCGTGATCGACGACGTCGTACTCGGCGTCGTCTCCCCGGTCGGCGAGCAGGGCGCGGTCATCGCGCGCACCGCCGCGCTGAACGCCGGCCTGCCCGAGACCGTCGCGGGCGTGCAGCTCAACCGCTTCTGCGCCTCCGGCCTGGAAGCCACCAACACCGCCGCGCAGAAGATCCGCTCCGGCTGGGACAACCTGATCATCGCCGGCGGTGTCGAGTCGATGTCGCGCGTGCCGATGGGCTCCGACGGCGGCGCGCTGTTCATGGACCCGGCCACCGCCTACGACAACTACATCGTCCCGCAGGGCACCGGCGCCGACCTGATCGCGACCATCGAGGGCTTCTCCCGCGAGGACGTCGACCGCTGGGCCGTCCGCTCGCAGGACCGTGCCGAAGCGGCCTGGTCCGGCGGCTACTTCGCCAAGTCCGTCGTCCCGGTCAAGGACATCAACGGCGTCACGGTCCTCGACCACGACGAGCACCGCCGCCCCGGCTCCACCGTCGAGAGCCTCGGCAAGCTCAAGCCGGCCTTCTCGATGATCGGTGAAATGGGCGGCTTCGACGCCGTGGCGCTGCAGAAGTACCACTCGGTCGAGAAGATCAACCACGTCCACACCGGCGGCAACTCCTCCGGCATCGTCGACGGCGCCGCGCTGGTGCTCGTCGGCTCCGAGCAGATCGGCAAGACCTTCGGGCTCACGCCGCGCGCCCGGATCGTGGCGACCGCGTCGATCGGCTCCGAGCCGACGATCATGCTCACCGGCCCGACCCCGGCCACCGAGAAGGTCTTGAAGACCGCGGGCCTCAAGCCCGAGGACATCGACCTGTGGGAGCTGAACGAGGCGTTCGCGTCCGTCGTGCTCAAGTGGATCAAGGACCTGCACCTCGACGAGGAGAAGGTCAACGTCAACGGCGGCGCGATCGCCATGGGCCACCCGCTCGGCGCCACCGGCGCGATGCTGGTCGGCACCGTGGTCGACGAGCTCGAACGCCGCCAGGCGCGCCGCGCCCTGGTGACCCTGTGCATCGGCGGCGGCATGGGCGTCGCCACCATCATCGAGCGGGTGTGAGGACACTAATGGCTGAGAGCAAGACCATCCGCTGGGAGCAGGACGAAGACGGCATCGTCACGCTGACGCTGGACGACCCGAAGCAGTCGGCGAACACCATGAACGCCGACTTCCGCGAGTCGCTCGGCGTCACCGTGGACCGCCTGGAGGCCGAGAAGGACTCCATCACCGGCGTCGTCATCACGTCCGCGAAGAAGACCTTCTTCGCCGGCGGCGACCTGAACGACCTCATCCAGGCCAAGCCGGAGAACGCGGTCGAGCTGACCGAGGGCAGCACCCTGATGAAGGGGCAGATGCGCCGCATCGAGCAGCTCGGCAAGCCGGTCGTCGCAGCGATCAACGGCGCCGCGCTCGGCGGTGGCCTGGAGATCGCGCTGGCGACGCACCACCGCATCGCCGCCGACGTCAAGGGCAGCCAGATCGGCCTGCCCGAGGTGACGCTGGGCCTGCTGCCCGGCGGCGGCGGTGTCGTGCGCACTGTCCGATTGCTGGGTATCCAGAGCGCGCTGCTGAACGTCCTGCTGCAGGGGCAGCGGCACCGTCCGGCCAAGGCGCTCGAGCTCGGCCTCGTGCACGAGCTCGTCGGCACCGTCGAGGAGCTCGTGCCCGCCGCGAAGGCGTGGATCAAGGCGAACCCCGAGGGCGGCGTCCAGCCGTGGGACGTCAAGGGCTACAAGATCCCGGGCGGCACGCCGTCGAACCCGAGCTTCGCGGCGAACCTGCCCGCGTTCCCGGCGAACCTGCGCAAGCAGATCAAGGGCGCGAACATGCCCGCGCCGCGGGCGATCCTGGCCGCCGCGATCGAGGGTGCGCAGGTCGACTTCGACACCGCGATCCTGATCGAGACGCGCTACTTCATCCACCTCGCCACCGGCCAGGTCTCGAAGAACATGACGAAGGCGTTCTTCTTCGACCTGCAGACCATCAACTCGGGTGGTTCGCGGCCGGACGGCTTCGAGAAGTACACGGCTCGCAAGGTGGGCGTGCTGGGTGCCGGGATGATGGGCGCCGCGATCGCGTACGTCTCCGCGAAGGCCGGCATCGACGTCGTCCTCAAGGACGTCTCGCTCGAAGCGGCTGAAAAGGGCAAGGGATACGCGGCCAAGATCGAGCAGAAGGCCCTCTCGCGCGGCAAGACCACGCAGGAGAAGTCGGACGCGCTGCTGGCGAAGATCAAGCCGACCGCCGACCCGGCAGACTTCGCGGGTGTCGACTTCGTGATCGAGGCCGTGTTCGAGAGCGTCGAGCTTAAGCACAAGGTGTTCGGCGAGATCGAGAACATCGTCAACGCCGACGCGGTGCTGGGCTCCAACACCTCGACCCTGCCGATCACCACGCTCGCCGAGGGTGTGCAGCGGACCGAGGACTTCATCGGGATCCACTTCTTCTCGCCGGTGGACAAGATGCCGCTGGTCGAGATCATCTGCGGCGAGAAGACGTCGCCGGCGACGCTGGCGAAGGTCTTCGACTACACGTTGCAGATCAAGAAGACCCCGATCGTCGTCAACGACAGCCGCGGCTTCTTCACCTCGCGCGTCATCGGCACGTTCATCAACGAGGCCGTCGCCGCGCTGGGCGAGGGTGTCGAGCCGGCGTCGATCGAGCAGGCCGGCGCGCAGGCGGGCTATCCCGCGCCGCCGCTGCAGCTGATGGACGAGCTGACGCTGACCCTGCCGCGCAAGATCCGCAAGGAGACCCGCGAGGCTGTCGAGGCCGCCGGTGGCACGTGGAAGTCGCACGCGTCCGAGGCCGTGATCGACCGGATGGTCGAGGAGTTCGACCGCAAGGGCCGTTCCACCGGTGCGGGCTTCTACGAGTACGACTCGGAGGGCAAGCGAGCCGGGCTGTGGCCGGGCCTGCGTGACGCGTTCAAGTCCGGCTCGGCCGAGGTCCCGTTCGAGGACCTCAAGGAGCGGATGCTGTTCGCCGAGGCGCTCGAGACGGTGAAGTGCTTCGACGAAGGCGTGCTGACGTCGGTGGCGGACGCCAACATCGGCTCGATCTTCGGCATCGGCTTCCCGGCGTGGACCGGCGGTGTCATCCAGTACATCAACCAGTACGAGGGTGGCCTGCAGGGCTTCGTCGACCGGTCGCGCGAGCTCGCCGCCCGGTACGGCGACCACTTCGAGCCGCCGGCTTCGCTCGTGGAGAAGGCTGCCAAGGGCGAGATCTACGAATAAGGGCTTGAACGTCGGAGGCCGTCACTTCGGTGGCGGCCTTCGTCGTGTCCGCCTGTTTGTCCGCTGCAGTTCGCCCAAAAGCCACCGGACGCGGGTTAATCTCCGCCCATGCGCCGTCCCGTCACGGTGGCTCTGGCCGCCGCCCTGCTCGCCTCGACGCTGACAACGATGTCGGCCGCTGCCGACCTGAGCCCCGCCGACTTCGTCGATCCGCTGATCGGCTCCGCCGGGGACGGCAACACCTACCCGGGGGCGACCGCGCCGTTCGGGATGCTCTCCTGGAGCCCGACCAGCACGCGCGGCGACCAGACGTCGACCGGCGCCGCCAACGGGTACCAGTACGACACCACCCGCCTCCGCGGCTTCGCGTTAACGCACGTTAACGGCGCCGGCTGCAACCCCGGTGCCGCGGGGGACGTGCCGATCCTGCCGTTCGCCGGCGACGTCACCTCCTCGCCGACCGCCGACACCGCCGACGCGGTCTACGCGAGCAACTTCAGCCACGCCGACGAAGCGGCAACGCCGGGACGGTACCGGCTCGGCCTGCAGAACGGCGTCACCACCGACGTCGCCGCCACCGAACGGACCGCGATCGGCACCCTCGCCTACCCCGCGGGCAAGCCCGCCAGCCTGCTCTTCCGCACGTCGAACTCCCTCAACGGCAGCGAGGACGCCGAGACCCACCTCGACGCGGCGAACCGCAAGGTCACCGGGTCCGTGCTCACCGGCGCCTTCTGCGGCCGCCGCGCGAACGGCGGCGTCAACAACCGCAGGTCCTACTACCGCCTGTACTTCACGGCGCAGTTCGACCAGCCCGTCACCGGCACCGGGACGTGGAAGGACGCGACGCTGCAGCCCGGCGGCACCGACCAGACCGGCGGCGAGGGCTACGCGACGGGCAAGGACCGCGCCGGACGCGGTTCCGGCGGCTACGTCACCTTCGCGCCCGGCAGCAAGGTCACCATGCGGATCGCGATCTCCTACGTCTCGCTCGAAGGCGCGGAACGCAACCTCCGGGCCGAACAGCCCAAGAAGTCCACCGTGGACAGCATCGCGCAACGCACCAAGCAAGCCTGGAACGCCGAGCTGAGCCGCATCGACGTCCAGGGCGGCACCGCCAACCAGCGCGTCGTCTTCACCACCGCGCTCTACCACGGCCTGCAGCAGCCCAACCTCGTCAGCGACGTCGACGGCCAGTACCTGGGCATGGACGGGAAGCCCCACCGCGTCGAACGAGGACAGGACGCGCAGTACTCCAACTTCTCCGGCTGGGACCAGTACCGCGCGCAGATCCAGCTGCTGGCCCTGCTCGAGCCGCGCGTCGCCGGGAACTTCGCGCAGTCGCTCTACAACTACGCGAAGCAGAACGACGGCGTCTGGGACCGCTGGGTGCACGTCAACGGCGCGACGCACGTCATGACCGGCGACCCGTCGGCGGCGACGCTCGCGACCTTCTACGCCATGGGCGTCCGCAACTTCGACTACCGCGGCGCGTTCGACTCGCTGTACCGGCAGGCGACGGTCCCGCGGCCCGAAGGCCTTCAGGACGGCGGCTGCCCCGGCCAGTGCGTCGGCCAGCGGCCCAACCTCGCGCAGTACCTGACGTCCCACTACGCGCCCAACGACGTCTGCCACTGCTGGGGCGGCGCCGCCGAGACGCTGGAAGACGCGGTCGCCGACTCGGCAATCGGACATTTCGCAGAACAACTCGGCCGCACTCGCGAAGCCGCGGAGCTGCGCGCCCGAGGGGCTTACTGGCTGAACGTATTCAACCCGGAGACCGGGTACATGCAGGCCCGCAACGTCGACGGCAGCTGGGTGACGCCGTTCGACCCGGCGAGCGACCGCGGCTTCGCGCAGGGCAGCGCGGCCGCCTACACCTGGATGGTCCCGCAGGATGTCTCCGGCCTCGCCGGCGCGATGGGCGGCAAGACCACCGCCGTCACCCGGCTCGACGGCTTCTTCCACGACGCCGCCGGCAACTGGCAGCTCAAGGGCGGCGGCCCGCTCAAGTACGACCCGACCAACGAGCCCGACATCCATGCACCGTGGCTGTACAACGAGCTCGGGCAGCCTTGGAAGACGCAGGAAACCGTGCGGCAGCTGGTGAACTCCGTCTACACGACCGGGCCGTCCGGGCTGCCCGGCAACGACGACCTCGGCACGATGTCCGCCTGGTACGTCTTCGCGGCGCTCGGCATCTACCCGCGGACGCCGGGCTCGGGAGAGCTGCTGCTGTCGAGCCCGTTGTTCCCGAGCGTGGTGATCCGGCCGGCGGGCGGCGCGCCGATCCGGATCACGACGTCGGGGAGCGGGAAGTACGTGGCCGACGTCCGCCGCGGAACCAGGCCGCAGCGCGACTGGAAGGTCGACGCCTCGTTCCTGCACGGCGGAAGCCTGGACTTCCGGCTGTCCGAGACGCCGACCGGCTGGGGGACTTAGGGCTCCAGCGCGACGTGCGGCAGCTTGCGGTCCAGCCACCGCGGCAGCCACCACGCGCGTTCCCCGAGTAGCCGCATGATCGCCGGGACGAGCAGGCAGCGGATCACCAGCGCGTCCAGCAGCACCGCGACCGCCAGGCCGAGGCCGAACTGCGCGAGCATCCGCGACGGGTCGAGCAGGAACGCGCCGAACACCAGCACCATGATCGCGCCGGCCGCGGTGATCACGCCGCCGGTCGAGGCGAGGCCCTCGCGCACCGCGAGCCGCGCGTCGCCGGTGCGCCGCCACTCCTCGTGCATGCGCGACACCAGGAACACCTCGTAGTCCATCGACAGCCCGAACACGATCGCGAAGATCATCACCGGCACGAACGCCTCGATCGGGCCGGGCTGCGCGCCGAACCAGCCGTCGCCGAACACCAGCGTCATGACACCCAGCGAGGCGCCGATGCTCAGCAGGTTCAGCAGCGCCGCCTTGAGCGGGATGAGGATCGACCGGAAGACGACCATCAGCAGCAGCGCGGACAGGCCGACGACGACCAGCACGAACAGCGGCAGCCGGTCGGCGACGGCGTCGGCGAAGTCCGTCGCGGCCGCGACCGGACCGCCGACCAGGTAGTGCCCGGGCAGCGCAGGCAGGACGTCGGTCCGCAGGCGTGTCACCAGTTCGGCCGTCGCCGCGTCCTGGGGTGACGTCGTCGGGAACACGAGGACAGTCTGGTTAACCGGCGTTAACGCGCGCGCGACTCCGGGTGTCGCGGCGAGCGTCTGCCGCAGCGCGACGGGGTCGCCGTCTTCCGTGACGATCGCGAGCGGACCGCTGAAGCCCGGCCCGAAGCCCTCGGCCAGCAGGTCGTACGCCTGCCGCGTCGTCGAGCCCGGCGGGTCGGTGCTCGCGTCGGCGAACCCGAGCCGCATCCCCGCGGCCGGGATGGACAGCCCGATGAGGACGGCCAGGCCGATCGCGAGCGGCGCCACCGGACGTCGCTGGACGCCGTCGGCGAGCCGTCGCCACGCCTTGCCGTGGTCGCGCTGTGCGGCGTGCCGGCGGATGCCGCGTTCGAGCCGCTTGCCGAACAGCGACAGCAGCGCGGGCAGCAGCGTCACCGACGCGAGCATGGTCATCAGCACGGTGAGCGCGACGGCCAGCGCCACTCCGCGCAGCCCGCCGAGCCCGAGTGCGAGCAGGCCGAGCAGCGCGATGATCACCGTCGTCCCGGCGAACAGCACCGAGCGCCCGGCCGTGTCGAGCGCCCGGCGGGCGGCCGTGTCGCGGTCGTAGCCGGCGAGGATCTCGCCGCGGTAGCGCGAGAAGATCAGCAGCGCGTAGTCGACGCCGACGCCGAACCCGACGAGCATCATCAACGGTGCGGTGTAGCTCGCGATGTCGACGAAGTGCGAGACGACCGTGATCAAGCCCAGGGTGCTGCCGACGGCGAACACCGCGGTGAGCACCGGCAGGCCGGCCGCGAGCAGCGAGCGGAACAGGAACACGAGGATGACCAGCGCGGCGAGCAGGCCGACGCCTTCCGCGGGACCACCGCCTTCCGAGATGCGCTCGATCGGGTCGCCGGCCAGAGCCACTTCGACCGGCCCGGCCTGTCTCGCGGTGTCGGCGAACTTCACGATGTCGTCGTAGGGGAGGTCGGCTGACGTCGCGTCGAAGGTGACGGTCGCGTAGCCGATCCGCCCGTCGGGCGACAGCGTCTCGAACGGCCCGGTCACCGACCGCACGTGCGGTTGCAATCGGACATTTCCCAAAGTGTTTTCGACCGCGGCACGCTCGGTGGCGAGGCCGTCGTCGGCCTTGAACACGATCTGCGCGCTCGCGCCGGACTGTGCGGTGTTCTTCAGGAGGTCGACTACCTGCTGGGACTCGGTGCCGGGCAGCGAGTTGTCGTCGTGGAACGCGCTGCCGGTGAGGCGGGAGGTGAACGTGACGCCGATGAGAACCAGCGCCCAGAGTGCGACGGCGAGCCACCGGTGGTGCTGCGCCCAGCCGGCCAGGCGAGCCAGCCGTCCCCCGGTGGGGCGAGTGATGGTGTCCATGGGGGACAAGGATTCGCCGGGAGGGCACTACTGCGCGTCGCGCAGCGGAGGACACTTGACGTGCTCCCGGCGGTGTCCCTTAGGGCGTTTCCCGTACCCCCGGGGGAGTACGGCTAAGGGGTGAGCCAGCGCGGCGTCACCGCGCCGGACTCGTACGCGAGGACGACGAGCTGCGCGCGGTCGCGCATGCCGGTCTTCGTCATGATGCGGCTGACGTGCGTCTTCGCCGTCGCCGGGCTGAGCGTGAGCTCGCGCGCGATCTCGTCGTTCGACAAGCCGGCCGCGACCAGGGAAAGCACTTCGCGTTCGCGGTCGGTGAGCCGGTCCAGCGCCGGAGCCGCCGACGGGCGCGTGACGCGCGCGGCGAACTCCGAGATCAGCCGCCGGGTGATCGACGGCGCCAGCAGCGCGTCGCCGCGGGCGACCACGCGCACGGCGTGGATCAGCTCTTCGGGCTCGGTGTCCTTGACCAGGAACCCGCTCGCACCCGCACGCAGGGCGCCGTAGACGTCTTCGTCGAGGTCGAACGTCGTGAGGATGACGACCTTCGTGCCGTTCAGCGAAGGGTCTTCGAGGAGGTGCCGGGTCGCGGCGAGGCCGTCGAGCACCGGCATCCGGATGTCCATCAGCACGACGTCCGGGCGGTGGTCGTGCGCGGCCTGCAGGGCTTCGCGGCCGTCGGCGGCTTCGGCGACGACGTCGATGTCGTCCTCGCCGTCCAAAATGGACCGGAAGCCGGCGCGCACCAGCCGCTGGTCGTCGACGAGCAGGACCCGGATCATCGGCTCATCATCGCACCGGCAGCCGCGCGCGTACCCGGTAGCCGCCGCCCTCGCGCGGTGCCGCGGTCAGCTCGCCGCCGAGCGCCCGTGCGCGTTCGGCCATCCCGCGGATCCCGGTGCCCGGCGCGGCGTCGCCACCGCGCCCGTCGTCGTCGACCTGCACCGACAGCGCGTCGGCGCCGTAGCCGAGCCGGACGACGACGGTCTTCGCGCCGGCGTGCTTCGCGACGTTCGTCAGTGCTTCCTGCACCACGCGGAACGCGGCGTGCTCGACGTCCGGCGGCAGGTCGCGGGCGACGCCGTCGATCTCGGTGCGCACGGTCAGCCCGGACGCGCCGACGGACTCGGCCAGTTCCGCGACCCGCGAGAGTGAGGGCTCGGTCTGGCGGAGCATGCCGAGCGTCGCGCGCAACTCCTGGAGCGCGGTCTTGCTGGCGTCCTTGATGGTGCCGAGGGCCTCTTCGGCCTGGCCGGGATCACGGCGGTGCAGCGCGGCGCCGGCCTGGACGTTGATCAGCGCGAGGTGGTGGCCCAGGACGTCGTGCAGCTCGCGGGCGATGCGCAGCCGTTCGTCGGTGGCGCGTGCCCGAGCCTCGGCCTCCTTGGTGCGCTCGGCCTCGGCGCGGTAGTGCGCGACGGCGCCCCCGGCGACGAGCGCGACGAACCAGCCGGTCATCAGGAAGAAGGCGAAGTTGTCGACGTGCCGGCCGCTCCGTGAGCTGACCTCCCCGGCGGCGACGCCCGCCATCGCGGCCACCACGAGCAGCGCGGCTCCACGGATCCGTCCGGCCGCGGCGGCGTTGTAGAGGGTGTAGGCGAAGGCCAGCAGGACGAGGCCGTCGGGCTCGGTGAGCGGGTAGTAGAGGGCGCAGCAAACGAGCGTTAACCCGGCGACACTCAGCGGGTACTTCCGGCGGAAGAAGACCGCGGCGCAGCCGAGCACGGTGAGGACCCAGCCGAGCGCGGCGTGATGGGCGGGCTCGACGCCGTCGTTCAGGACGGTGAACAGCGAACCGGCGAGCACCGCGGTCGTGACCGCGAGTTCGGGTGCCCATCGCCGCAACCAGGACATGCGCCGAGTCTAGGCGGCGTAACAAACGCTCCGGGGCGAGCGACTCCGCGGCATTGGTTGGCATTGCTAAGGAGTCTTCGTGAGAAAAAACCTGGGGTGGATCCTGGCCGCGGGCCTGCTGGTCGCGGGCTGTGGTGCCGGGGCTGTGCCGCCGAAGGACACCGGGAGCGTCGGGGTTCTCGACACTCCGACGTCGACCTATTCGACGCCCGCCTATTCCGTTCCGGTCACGACCGGAACACCCACTCCGACGTCGGAAGCGCCGGTGGTCACGACCGCGCCGACCCAGGCGCAGGCCGTCGCACCGAAGACGGCCGCCACCAAGCCCAAGGCGGCGCCGAAAACCACCGCGCAGGCCGCGCCGAAGCCGGCCGAGTGCGGTGCCGACTACTACGTGAACTCTTCCGGCAACTGCGTCCGCCGGCCCAGCGACAACCCGTCCGGAGCGACCGCCCTCTGCAAGGACGGCTCCTACAGTTACAGCCAGCACCGTTCCGGCACGTGCTCCGGCCACGGAGGCGTGCGCACCTGGCTGTGACGAGAGCACCAATCGAGCGGAAAACGCCCGGCGCATAGGTACAGTGCATGAAGTTGCATGATGTGTACTAACTACACACCGGGGGTGTGCTGGTGTCCCGACCCGGAGGGTCCGGCCGCGCGATCGTCGTGGTGCTCGCCTCGTGCGGACTGGTCGCGTCGTTCATGCAGACGCTGGTCGTGCCGCTCATCCCGGTGTTCCCGCGGCTGCTGAACGCCTCGGCGGCCGACGCGTCCTGGGTCGTCACCGTGACGCTGCTGGCCGCGGCCGTCATCACGCCGGTCAGCGGCCGGCTCGGCGACCTCTACGGCAAGCGGCGGATGATCCTCGTCAGCCTCGCGCTGCTCATCGCCGGTTCGATCGTCTCCGCCACGACGAGCGAACTCGTGTTCCACATCATCGGCCGTGGGCTGCAGGGCTGCGCGATGGGCGTCATCCCGCTCGGCATCAGCATCATGCGCGACGAGCTCCCGCCGGAACGCGTCGGCGGCGCGATCTCCTTGATGAGCGCGACGCTCGGGGTGGGCGGAGCGATCGGGTTGCCGGTCGCGGCCATCGTCGCCGAGAACGCCGACTGGCACGCGCTCTTCTGGATGTCCGCCGGGCTCGGGCTGCTCTTCGCGCTGCTGATCGTCAGGTTCGTGCCGGAGTCTCCGGTGCGGACCCCCGCGCCGTTCGACTACTTCGGCGCGCTCGGGCTGGCCGCCGGCCTCGTCTGCCTGCTGCTGCCGGTGGTCAAGGGAGCCACGTGGGGCTGGACCAGCGTGCCGACGCTGGGGTTCGCCGCGGCGGCCGTCGTCGTCCTGACCGGTTGGGGTGCTTACCAGCTGCGGCGCCGCGACCCGCTGGTCGACCTGCGTGTATCCGCCCGCCGACCGGTGCTGTTCACGAACCTGGCGTCGATCATGGTCGGGTTCTCGATGTACGCCATGGCGCTGTCGTTCCCGCAACTGCTGCAGGCGTCGGCGTCGACCGGGTACGGGCTGGGCCAGACGATGGTGGAGTCCGGGCTGTCCCTGGCGCCGAACGGTCTCGTGATGATGCTGCTCTCGCCGGTTTCGGCGCGGCTCATCACCCGGTTCGGCCCGCGCCCGACGCTGATGACCGGCGCGCTGGTGATCGCCGCGGGGTACCTGTTCGCGATCGTGCTGATGGACAACGCCGCCGAGCTGATCACGGCGTCGGTGATCATCGGCGCGGGGGTCGGGATCGCGTACGCGGCGATGCCGGCGTCGATCATGGGCTCGGTCCCGGTCACCGAGACGGCGTCCGCGAACGGCCTGAACTCCCTGATGCGGTCGGTCGGCACGGCGGTATCGAGCGCGGTGATGGCGGCGATGCTGGCCCAGCTGACGATCACCGTCGGCGGCCTGTCCGTGCCGTCGCTGTTCGGCTTCCGCGCGACGTTCGCCGTGGCGGCGTTCGCCGCGCTGGCGGGCGTGCTGCTGGCCGGGCTGGTGCCGAAGAAGCGAGTGGCGCCGGAGCTGGTCGGCGTCGGCTAGTTCTTGCGCGCCACCAGGGCCAGCCCGCCGCACTCGGCCGGGTTCGCCGGCACGTCGGCCGGGTCGTCCGGCCGCCACTGCGGGATGAAGACGATGCCCGGGTCGAGGATCTCGAAGCCGTCCACGAGGGCGCGCAGCTCGTCGGCCGTGCGGGGTGTCACCGGGTTCGCGCTCTTCTGGTACATCGCGACGGCGCGAGCGGTGCCGTCGCTCTGCTGCTCCGGGGTCGCCGACGACAGCGCCAGGTAGCTGCCGGGCGCGAGCGCGTCGCGGTAGGCGGCGACCAGCCGGGCCGGGTCGCGCTCGTCCGGGATGAAGTGCACGAACAGCGCCATCACGACCATCACCGGCTGGTCGAGGTCGAGCATCATCTCGGTGGTCTCGTGCTCGAGGACGTCGTCCGGGAACTCGGCGTCGGCGTGCACCATCACCGCGTTCTCGTTGTCCTCCAGCACGATCTCGCTGTGCGCCACGGCGACGGGCTCGTTGTCGACGTAGACGACGCGCGCGGTCGGGTCGATCGCGTGCGCGACTTCGTGGACGTGCCCGACGGTCGGCATGCCCGAGCCGATGTCGAGGAACTGCCGGATGCCCTGGTCCATCCCGAACCGGATGGCCCGGCGCAGCCACTGCCGGTTCAGCTGGGCCCGCTCCCGCGCGTTCGGCTGGGCGGCCAGCACCTGGTCGGCGAACATCCGGTCGACCGCGTAGTTGAGCCGGCCACCGAGGATGTAGTCGTACACGCGCGCGGGGTTCGGCTTGTCGAGGTCGATACCGCGCCGCGCGTACTCGTCTTCACTCATGGCCGCTCCAGGATCCGGTGTGACGCGAGAATAGCCGGACACGCTGCGCAGCCGGGTCCTCACCGGCTAGTCCTTGCGCGCCACCAGGGCAAGCTGGCTCGCCAGCTCCGGGTGCTCGCCCACGTCGGCGGGGTCGTCCGGCCGCCACTCCGGCGTGAACACGATCCCCGGCGGCAGGATCTCGAAGCCGGCCAGCAGCGCGCGCAGTTCGTCGCGCGAGCGCGCCACGACGTTCGTGCCGCTCTTCTGGTACATCTCCGCCGCGCGGCGGACCTCTTCGCCTTGGCCCTCGAACGTGCCCGACGACAGCGCCAGGTAGCTGCCCGGCGCGAGCGCGTCGCGGTACGCGGCGATCAGCCCCGCCGGGTCGCGCTCGTCCGGGATGAAGTGCACGAACGCGGCCATGATCAGCATGACCGGCTGGTCGAAGTCCAGCAGCATTTCGGTGGTCTCGTGCTCGAGGACGTCGGCCGGGATTTCGGCGTCGGCCTGCACCATCTCGGCGTTCTCGTTGTCCTTGAGCACGATTTCGCTGTGCGCGACGGCGACCGGTTCGTTGTCCACGTACACCACGCGCGACGCGGGGTCGATCGCCTGGACGACCTCGTGCACGTGCCCGACGGTCGGCATGCCCGAGCCGATGTCCAGAAACTGGCGGATGCCCTGCTCGGCGCCGAAGCGGACGGCCCGGCGCAGCCAGCGCCGGTTCATCAGGGCCAGCTCCTTGGACTCCGGCCGCACCGCCAGGAGCTGCTCGGCGAACATCCGGTCGATGGCGTAGTTGAGCTTGCCGCCGATCAGGTAGTCGTACACGCGCGCCGCGTTCGGCTTGTCGAAGTCGATCTCACGCTTCGCGTGTTCGTCGGTCATCGCCGTGCCACGAGCGCCAGTCCGCCCGACTGCTCCGGCGGGTCCTCGAGCGGCCCGTCCGGACGCCACTCGGGCGTGAACACCACGCCCGGCGGCAGGATCTCGAAGCCCTTGACCAGCGCCCGCAGCTCGTCGGGCGAACGCAGCGTCAGGGGTGTGCCGCTCTTCTCGTACAGCGAAACCGAGCGCTGGGACTCCTCGCCCTGCCCCTCCCACGTGCCCGACGACAGCGCGAGGTAGCTGCCCGGCGCGAGAACGTCGCGGTAGGTGCCGATCAGGCCGGCCGGGTCGCGCTCGTCCGGGATGAAGTGGACGAAGGCCGCCATGATCACCATCACCGGCTCGCTGAAGTCGAGCATCGCTTCGACGGTCGGGTGCTCCAGCACCTCGTCCGGGTTCTCCGCGTCGGCCTGGACCATCGCGGCGTTGTCGTTGCCCTCCAGCACGATTTCGCTGTGCGCGACCGCGATCGGCTCGTTGTCGACGTACACGACCTGCGACGTGGGATCGATCGCCTGGACGACCTCGTGCACGTGCCCGACCGTCGGCATCCCCGAGCCGATGTCGAGGAACTGCCGGACACCCTGCTCCGCCGCGAACCGCGCCGCGCGGCGCAGCCACGCCCGGTTGACCAGCGCCATGTGCCGCGCGTTCGGCAGCACGCTCAGGATCCGGTCGGCGAACATCCGGTCGACTGCATAGTTCAGCTGGCCGCCGATCATGTAGTCGTACACGCGCGCCGCGTTCGGTCTTTCGAGGTCGATGCCCCGCTTCGCGTGTTCGTCTTCGCTCATCCGCCGCTCCCGGGGCTCAGGTGTGACGGCGAGGATAGCCGGGTCAGAGCAGCGGCGGCACCGCCGCGTCGATGAGGTGCGGACCCGGTTCCGCGAAGGCGCGCTGCAGCTGCTCGGCGAGCTCTTCGGCGGTCGTCGCCCGCGTCGCCGGCACGCCCATGCCCTCCGCGATCTTCACGAAGTCCATGTCCGGCCGCGACAGGTCGAGCAGGTCGTTCGCCTTCGGACCGCCCGACGCCGCGCCGACGCGCTGCAGTTCCATCCGCAGGATCGCGTACGCGCGGTTGTTGAGCAGCACCGTCGTGACGTTGAGGTTCTCCCGCGCCTGCGTCCACAGCGCCGAGATCGTGTACAGCGCGCTGCCGTCCGATTGCAGGTTCAGGACGGGACGGTCGCGTCCCGCCACGGCCGCGCCGGTGGCCACCGGCATGCCGTAGCCGATCGCGCCGCCGGTCAGCGTCAGCACGTCGTGCCGCGGCGCGCCGGCCGTCGCCGTCGGGAGCAGCAGGCCGGACGTGTTGGCTTCGTCGGCGATGATCGCGTTCTCCGGCAGCAGCGCGCCGATGACGTCGACCCAGTTCTGCGGGGTCAGCGGCCCGCTCGGGAGCGCGGGCCGGGACGGCTGCTGCAGCACCGGCTCGGTGTCCGCGGCGACGAGGTCCGCGACCTCGTTCAGCGCGCGCGTGACGTCCTGGCCGACGGACGCGAGCGTGTGCACCTGCGCGCCTTCGGGCACCAGATCGCTCGGCTTGCCGGGGTAGGCGAAGAACGAAACCGGCGCCTTCGTACCCGCGACGACGAGGTGCTTGACCCCGTCGAGCTGGTAGGTGACCTGCTCGGCGAGGTACCCGAGCCGCTCGATCGTCGGCAGGCCCGCGCCGCGCTCGAGACGGGACGGGAACGTCTCGACGAAGACCTTCGCGCCGGTCGCGGCGCCGATCCGGCTCGCCGCGCGCAAGCCTTCCTCGCGGCACGCGGCCCCGCCGATGAGCAGCGCCACCGGCTCGCCGGCGCCGAACACCGCGGCGACGTCCTTGACGGTGGTCGCGTCGACAGCCTGCGGAACGCGCGGCGGAACCGGCGCGCAGGTTTCGCCGCCGTCACCCCACGAAGCGTCGGCGGGCAGGATCAGCGTCGCGACGCGACCGGGCGCGTCCTGCGCGACGGCGACCGCGGCGGCGGCGTCCGCCCCGACGTCCTTGGTGTGCTCCGAACGGCGCACCCAGCCTTCCAGCGAGCCCGCGACGGCCTCGATGTCCGACTCCAGCGGGGCGTCGTACTGCTTGTGGTAGGTCGCGTGGTCGCCGACGACGTTGACGATCGGCGTGTGCGCGCGCCGCGCGTTGTGCAGGTTCGCGAGGCCGTTGCCCAGACCGGGGCCGAGGTGCAGCAGCGTCGCGGCGGGCTTGTCCGCGATGCGCGCGTAGCCGTCGGCGGCACCGGTGACGACACCCTCGAACAGCGCGAGCACGCCCCGCATCTCGGGCACGGTGTCGAGTGCGGCGACGAAGTGCATCTCCGACGTGCCGGGGTTCGCGAAGCACACCTCGACACCGGCGTCGACCAGCGTGCGGATCAGGGACTGGGCGCCGTTCAACTCACTCATGCGGTTCCTTCGGGGAAGAGAACACCGGGGTTGAGGATCCCGGCGGGGTCGAAACTCTGCTTGATCCGGCGCATCAGCTCGAACTTCGCCGGGTCTTCGAGTTCCTGGTGGTAGTGCGCCTTGGTGCGGCCGAGGCCGTGCTCGCCGGAGATCGCGCCACCGAGTTCCATCGCGAAGCGGAAGATGTCGGTGAGCAGCTGCTTCCGCTTGTCCGCATCCTTGCAGAAGATCGCGAGGTGGACGTTGCCGTCGCCGGCGTGCCCACAGCCGAGCGCGCCACCACCGGCGGCCATGGCCAGCTCACGCGCCTTGGTGATGAACTGCGGCATCGCGGTCCGCGGGACGACGACGTCGATCACGTCGTCGGCGCCGGCCGCCTTCGCCGTCCAGAAGGCCTTCTCGCGGGCTTCGATCAGCTTGCGCGCGGCCGGGCCTTCAAGGACGTAGACGTCGGTGGCGCCGAGTTCCCCGAGCAGCTCGCCGACGGTCTCGACGTCCTCGTGCAGGCGTCCGGTTTCCCGGTTTTCCAGTGCTACGACGAGGTAGGCCTCGCTGGTCTCGCGGATCTTGTCCGGGACGCCGAGCTCGAGCTTCTCGTTGTAGACGATGGCGGCCATCGTCATGTTGTCGATGTACTCGAGGATGTGCGGCGCGAGCCCGCTGGAGACGATCGCCGGAACGGCGGCCATCACCTGGTCGAAGTCGCCGAACGGGGCGAGCACGGTGGCGCCGTGGGCGAGCCGCGGGTGGAGCTTGACGGTGATCTCCGTGGCCAGCGCGAGGGTGCCCTCGGAGCCGATGATCAGCTGCGTGAGGTCGTAACCGGTGGAGATCTTCGACGTCTTGCCGCCGGTGCGGAGGATCTCCCCGGTCGGCAGGACGGCCTGCAGGCCGAGGACGTTGTGGCGGGTGACGCCGTATTTGACGGCGCGCATGCCGCCGGCGTTCGTCCCGACGTTCCCGCCGACGCTCGCACTCAGCTCGCCGGGATAGACGGTGTAGCTGAGCCCGGCTTCGGCGGTCTTGACGTCGAGTTCGGCGAGCGTGACACCGGGCTGCACGACGGCGACGTGGTTCCCGGTGTCGACCTCGAGGACCTGGTTCATCCGCTCGAAGGAGAGCACGAGCCCGCCTTCGCGCGGCCGCGCGGCACCGGAGAGTCCGCTGCCGGAGCCTCGCGCGGTCACGGGGACGTTGTGTTCTGTCGCGGCCTTCAGCAGCTCCGCGACTTCTTCCGCGGTTGCCGGCTTCGCGACGTACGCGGGCTTCTGCGGCTCCGCGGTCAACGCTTCGTCGTGCGCGTAGTCCTCGGAGATCTCCTCGCCGGTCAGCAGATTCTTGTCCCCGACGATCTCGGCCAGCCGTGCCGCCACGTCGCCCATCGACAGTCTCTCCTCGCGCCGTTGCTGTGGTTACCGCAGCGTAGTACGTACCGCCGGTACGCCGCTATGAAGGTTTTTCACGTTAGCGCGCCGACAGCTGTGATCGACTGGTTACCAACCAGGATTTAGCTCAGGCTAAATCTCTGGTGGGTGACTGCGCGCCGGGCAAAGCTTCTCGGCATGACATCGACGTACACCTTCGAAGACGGCGTTACCGTGCGGCGGCTGGGGTTCGGGGCGATGCGGCTCACCGAGTGGGACCACGTCCGCGACGGCGCCGCCGCGGTCGCGCGCCGGGCGGCCGAGCTCGGCGTGACGTTCTTCGACACCGCCGACGCCTATGACCTGGGGTTGAACGAGGAACTGCTCGCCGACGCGCTGCACCCGTATGACGGGCTGTTCATTGCGACGAAGTGCGGCCACGCGCGCCCGAGCCTGGGCGAGTGGGTGCCGCTCGGGCGGCCCGAATATCTGCGGCAGCAGGCGGAACTCTCCTTGCGGCGCCTGCGCGTCGAACGCCTCGACCTGCTGCAGCTGCACCGGCTCGACCCGCAGGTGCCGCTCGCCGACCAGATCGGCGCGCTCGCGCGGCTGCGGGACGAGGGCAAGATCGCGCGGATCGGGTTGTCCGAGGTCGGCGTCGCACAGCTGGCCGAAGCACGGGCCGTCGCGCCGATCGCGAGCGTCCAGAACCGGTACAACCTGACCGACCGTGCGTCCGATGACGTCCTCGGCTACTGCGAGCGCGAGGGAATCGCGTTCGTGCCCTGGCTGCCGATCGCACGCGGTGACCACGCAAGGGCGGGCGGAGTGCTCGGAAAGGTGGCGGCCGGCCTCGGCGCGACACCCGCTCAGGTGTCGCTCGCCTGGTTGCTGCGCCGGTCGCCGGTGGTGATCCCGATTCCCGGCACGTCGTCGGTCGCGCACCTCGAAGAAAACTGCGGCGCGGCCGGGGTCACCATTTCCGACGACGATTTCGCGCGGCTGGACGTACTGGGGTGAAACGGCCTGGCCGCGGTCTCCCGCGGCCAGGCTCCGGTGTTCCGACTGGATCAGACGAGCCAGCCGAGAACGTGCGCCAGGTGCGCCAGCGCGCCGGTGAGGATGTCGTGGCAGTAGTGGGCGTGCTGGGCGAACATCTGCATCGAATGACTCCTTGATGAATAACTCAGTGACTTCCCTGGAGTGCTCCCGGTGGGGAGCGAAAACAGGTTTTCACCGCGTCGGCGAACTGTCAAAAAGTCATTTCCGAAAGACCAAGGCGCCGTGGAATCTTCCCATGCTAAACACGTAATCCCTTCGTGTTTGACGCCGGGGTGCCCCCTTCGACGGTCAGCCACTGTGGGTAACAGTCGGCGGCAATCTCACTGTCGGTAATTCCGGCCTTGATCCGGCATCCCGGGCAGCCGGGTAGCTCGATCCGGTGATCACCGGCCACGAAAGGTGAACTCGCGATGATCACTCGTTCGAGTGGCCGGACGCAGCGAAAAGGGGACGCCGGGTGCGGTGATCGCACCCGACGTCCCCCTTGCCGGGTAAGGGATTCAGGCTCGCGCGAACGAAAGCGTCTCGCCTTCGACCCCCCGCAACCAGAGGTCCTGTGCGGCCGCCGCCATCTCGGCGAGGCCCTCCTCGATCGTGGCGAACACGTTGCCGGGCACCCAGCCCGCGTCGCCGTTGATCAGCAGGTTGTTGCGTCCGTAAAAGATCGCGAGGTCGGTCGCGCCCTGGTCGCCGTGCGCCTCGCTGTCCTCTTCGTAGCCGTACGCGGGGTTGCCGATCTCCCAGGCTTCGAACCCGAAGTACACGACGTCGCCGGGGATCGGCGTGATCGTGGGGTTCTCCCGCCCGGGCTTCGGCTCCGCGAAGGGCGGCACGAGCGTGTAGACCTCGTTGCGCGCGTACTTCGCGTGGTAAGCCGAACCGCTCTGCGGCAACGCGTCCCACACTGCCTTGCACGTCCGCGGCGCCTCGTCGTCGAGAAGCCGCGCCCGGCAGGAGATCCCGCGCTTGTCGAGGGTGATCGTGATGTACCGGGCCATGCTCAGCTCCCCGTGACGGACGCGACGACCTCGCCCCAGATGCGCAGCGCGTCGTCGACCTGCTCGGCGTTGACGACCAGCGGCGGCACCATGCGGACGACGTTCATGTACGGCCCGCACGTGAGCAGCAGCAGGCCGTTCTTGGCGGCCGTCTGCTGTGCGGCCGCCGCGGTGGCGGCGTCGGGCTCGCCGTCGGCGGTGGTGAACTCCGAGCCGACCAGCAGCCCGAGCCCGCGCACTTCGCCGATCGCCGGCGTCTTGTCCGCGATCACCCGCGCGCCTTCGAGCAGCTGGCGCCCGCGCTCGGCGGCGTTCTCGACCAGGTTCTCCTGCTGGATGACCTCGAGCGTCGCGATCGCTGCGGCGCACGAGACGGCGTTGCCGCCGTACGTGCCACCCTGCGAACCCGGGAGCGCCTTCGCCATCAGCTCCTGCGAAGCGGCGATGCCCGACAACGGGAAGCCGCTGGCCAGGCCCTTCGCGATGAGCACGATGTCGGGGGAGACGTCGAAGTGGTCGTGCCCCCAGAACTTGCCGGTGCGGCCGAAGCCGGTCTGGATCTCGTCGAGGACGAGCAGGATGCCGTGCCGGTCCGCGCGCTCGCGCAGGCCCGCCATGAACTCCGTGTTCGCCGGGACGTAGCCGCCCTCGCCGAGCACGGGCTCGACGAAGATCGCGGCGGTCTCGTTCGGGGCGCTGACCGTCTGGAAGAGGTAGTCCAGCTCGCGCAGCGCGAACTTCGTCGCGGTCTGCTCGTCCCAGCCGTAGTGGTAGGCGTAGGGGAACGGCGCGACGTGCACCCCCGCCATCAGCGGGCCGATGCCGGCGCTGAACCGCGTCCCGGACGTCGTCATGCTCGCCGCGGCGACGGTCCGGCCGTGGAAGCCGCCCTGCATGACGATGACGTTCGGGCGCTTCGTCGCCTGCCGTGCGAGCCGCAACGCCGCTTCGACGGCTTCGCTGCCCGAGTTCGCGTAGAAGAGCGAGTCGAGCCCGCTGGGCAGGACCTCGCCCAGGCGCTTGGTCAGCTCGAGCAGGGGCCGGTGCATCACCGTCGTGTACTGCCCGTGGACGAGCTTGCCGATCTGCTCCTGCGCCGCGCGCACGACGTGCGGGTGGCAGTGCCCGGTGCTCGTGACGCCGATGCCGGCGGTGAAGTCGAGGTGCCGTTTGCCGTCGACGTCGTAGAGGTAAACCCCTTCACCGTGGTCGACCACGACGGGCGTTGCCTGCTTGAGCAGCGGAGATAGCTGGGCCATGGCAGCGTGCTCCTTGGTCGGTTGAGCGGGTTGTCGATTGTTGACAATATCCATAGCATGGCTCTCGGGACAACACGTGAGGAGCAGTCGGGATGAGCGCGAGCACCGAGTCCGGCGTCGTCGAGGCGGTCGGCAAGGAACTGTTCATCGGCGGCAAGTGGGTCGCCGCCGAGTCGGGGAAGACGTTCCCGGTGGTGGACCCGGCCACCGGCAAGGAGCTGTGCCAGGTCGCCGACGCCTCGCCGGCGGACGGCGTCGCCGCACTGGACGCCGCCATCGCCGCGCAGGCGGACTTCGCGAAGATGGCGCCGCGCGAACGCGGCGAGATCCTGCGCCGGGCCTACGAGCTGCTGATGAAGCGTCAGGACGAGCTCGCCCTGCTCATGACCCTGGAGATGGGCAAGCCGCTCGCCGAGTCGAAGGGTGAGATCGCCTACGCCGCCGAGTTCTTCCGCTGGTTCGCCGAGGAGGCCGTCCGGATCGACGGCGGCTTCGCGACCGCACCGAACGGCGCGGGCCGGTTCCTCATCACCAAGCAGCCGGTCGGCCCGACGCTGCTGATCACGCCGTGGAACTTCCCCATGGCGATGGGCACGCGCAAGATCGGCCCGGCCATCGCCGCGGGCTGCACGTCGGTGATCAAGCCCGCTGCGCAGACGCCGCTGTCGATGCTGGCGCTGGCCGGCATCCTCGCCGAGGCCGGGCTGCCCGAAGGCGTGCTCAACGTCGTCACGACGAGCGACTCCGGCGGCGTGATGGAACCCCTGATTCGCGACGGCCGGGCCCGCAAGCTCTCCTTCACCGGCTCCACCGGCGTCGGCCGGAAGCTGCTGGAGCAGTGCGCCGACAAGATTCTCCGCACGTCGATGGAGCTGGGCGGCAACGCGCCGTTCCTGGTGTTCGACGACGCCGACATGGACGCGGCTATCGAAGGCGCGATGCAGGCGAAGATGCGCAACATCGGCGAAGCGTGCACCGCGGCGAACCGGTTCTACGTGCAGCGGGGCGTCGTGGAGGAGTTCGCGCGGCGGCTGACCGAGCGGATGCAGGCGCTGCCGATGGGCCGCGGCACCGAGAAGGACGTCGTGGTCGGCCCGCTGATCGACGACAAGGCCGTCGACAAGGTGACGGAGCTGGTCAAGGACGCCACCGATCGCGGCGCCCGGGTGCTCACCGGCGGTTCCGGCGTCGACGGGCCGGGACACTTCTACCAGGCGACCGTGCTCACCGACGTCCCGCAGGAGGCGCGGCTGACGCACGAGGAGATCTTCGGGCCGGTCGCCCCGATCACGCCGTTCGACACCGAAGAAGAAGCGGTGGCGAAGGCGAACGACACCGAGTTCGGCCTGGTCTCCTACGTCTTCACCAGCGACCTCAAGCGGGCGCTGCGCGTCTCCGAAGCTCTGGAGGCCGGGATGATCGGGCTCAACCAAGGCATCGTGTCGAACCCGGCGGCGCCGTTCGGCGGGATCAAGCAGTCCGGGCTCGGCCGCGAGGGCGGTTCCGTCGGCATCGACGAGTTCCTCGAGACCAAGTACATCGCGGTGGCCCTGTGACGGCCTACCGCATCGCGAGCATCCCCGGCGACGGGATCGGCGTGGACGTCACGGTCGAGGCCCGCAAGGTCCTCGACCGGGCTTCTTCGCGGTTCGGCTTCTCGCTCGAGTGGACGGAGTTCGACTGGAGCTGCGAGCGCTACGCGAAGGCCGGGGCGATGATGCCGGACGACGGCGTCGCGCAGCTCTCGGCGTTCGACGGGATCCTGCTCGGCGCGGTCGGCTTCCCCGGCGTCCCGGACCACGTTTCGTTGTGGGGCTTGCTGATCCCGCTGCGGCGCGCGTTCCAGCAGTACGTCAACCTGCGTCCGGTGCGGCTCCTGCCGGGCACGACGTCCGTGCTGGCCGGGCGGAAGGCCGAGGAACTGGAGCTGGTCATCGTCCGGGAGAACTCCGAAGGGGAGTACTCCGCGATCGGCGGCCGGCACAACGCCGGGCGGCCGGACGAGTTCGTGCTGCAGGAGTCGGTCTTCACCCGCGTCGGCGTTTCGCGGATCATCCGGTACGCGTTCGAACTGGCGCGGACGCGGTCTTCGCGGGTGTGCTCGGCGACGAAGTCCAACGGGCTGATCCACTCGATGCCCTTCTGGGACGAGATCTTCGCCGAGATCGCCGCCGAGTACCCCGACGTCCACAGTGAACAGATGCACGTGGACGCGTTGGCGGCACGCATGGTCCAGGCGCCGGACCGGCTCGACGTCATCGTGGGATCGAACCTCTTCGGCGACATCCTGAGCGACCTCGCGGCCGCGATCACCGGCGGCCTCGGCATGGCACCGTCCGGCAACATCAACCCATCGGGTGAACATCCGTCGATGTTCGAGGCGGTCCACGGGAGCGCTCCGGACATCGCCGGCCAGGGGATCGCGAACCCCGTGGCGCAGATCCTGGCGGCCGCGATGCTGGTCGAACACCTGGGTGAAACCGTTGCCGCGCAAGCGATCCGCACCGCGGTGGACCGGGTGCTCGACGAGGGTCGGGTGCGGACCCCGGACCTCGGCGGCACGGATACCACAGAACGGCTCGGCACGGCGGTGGCCGAAGCACTGGGCTGAGTTTTTGTCGGTGCCCTCCGGCACGGTGGTCACAAGTCCACCGAGGGGGAGGAGTCACCGATGTGCTTCGAATGTGAGAACCCGGACAGATCCGGTTACCTGCAACGGCTTCGCGAAGGCGTGGCCGACCGGGGCTGGCTCGTGCAGGGAGTCGAGGACAGCGGGTCGTACCCGCCGTGGGCCTATACGGTGGGCCTGAGCGGGTACGGCCTGCCCGAGCTGGTCGTGACGGGCTTGCCGCTGCTGGAGGCCGCGGAGCTGCTGAACGACCTGGCCGCGCACTCGCTGCACGGGTCGCCACCGACACCGGGCGAGCGCGTCCCCTTGCGGGGCGGCCCGGTGATCGAAGCGGTCCGGCTGGCGGAGCCGTCGGTGCACCTGGTGTTCGCAGTGGCGTTGTACGGCCCGGAAATCCGTGCGCTGCAACTGGTCCACGCGGACTCGCAGGGCCGCTTCCCGTGGTCGCCGGACTACCGCGACGGCCGCGGCGGCCAGCCGGTGCTGGGGGTCCGTGATGGCGCTTAACTGCGGGTGCTCACCGCCGGTCAACTGCTTCCCGGTCCCCGTGCGGGCCGTCCACGTGCGCCTGCCGGATCCCCCGGAACCCGAGCCGGTCGTCCGGGTGCACGCTCCGCCCCGGAGGAAGGTGCACGCGCCGGTTTACCGATCGCGCGCGTCGGGCTTCAGGCCCCGGCTGCCGGCGTTCCGCTCACGCGTTGCCCGGCACCGGCGGGGCGTGCCCCTCGATGAGGCTCGTCCCCGGCGCGAGGCGCTGCACCGCGTCCTCCATGTGCGAGTCGAGCAGGGCCAGCGCCGTCTCCTCGTCGCCATCGCGAAGGGCCTGGATGAGTTTCGTGTGCTCCTCGACGCGTTCCTCGACCCGCTGATAGGTGCTTTGCAGCGCGGTCAGGCACATCCGCGTCTCGATGAGCAGGGTCCGGGCCATCCGGACGAGCCGTTTGCTGCCGGAGGCGTTGATGAGGGCCTCGTGGAACCTGAGGTCCGCGGTGGAGAGCGCGCTCGGGTCGTCTTCGCTCGCGGCCGTCGCCATTTCCGCCACGGTCTGCGCGAGCACGTCGGCGACCCGCTCGCGTTCCCCGCCGCGCACGGCGCGGATCATCGCGGCGCGTTCAATCGCCGAGCGAGCTGCGTAGATGTCGTAGACGTCGCCGGGCTCGAGATCGATCACGAACAGCCCGCGGTGCCGTTCGCTGCGCAGGAGCCCTTCGGAGACCAGATGCTGCATGGCTTCCCGGAGCGGCCCCCGTGACACCTGGAACCGTGAGGCCAGCTCCGTCTCGCCGAGCTGGGTGCCCGGCGGGAGGGCGCCGGTCATGATCGCGTCACGCAGCTGACGCGCGATCACCGCGGCCGTCGACTCGCGGCTGACCGGTTCGATCTCGGGCAGCATGCCCGGCGGCAGGGCCATGTCAGGCATCCCCCTCCGGCAGTTGCCGGAACAGCGCACCGAGGGAGCGGACGAGCCGGTGCCGCCCGGTCAAGCGCAGGCCTTCCCAGACGGTCACCTGGTTGGCGGTCAGCACGGGCTTCTTCAACGCGGCTTCGACGATGTTGATCTCCTGGAGCGTCCGCATCGCGGTGTCCGGCACCAGCACCGCGTCGGCGTCCGGGTGGTCGTGGCGCACGGCGAGCTCGACGACGGCTTCCGACGTCATCGCGCCGACCTCGGCGGCCGTGACGATGTCGGCGCTGGCCATCGCGACCACCTCGATGCCGCCGGCCTTGAGGAAGTCCACGAACAGCCGGGCGATGTCGTCCGGGTAGCTGGCGGCGACGGCGACCCGCTTGACGCCCAGGGCACGCGCGGCGTGCACGAACGCGAAGGAGGTGCTGGAGGCCGGGACCCCGGCGACGGCGGCGAGGCGGTCGGCCTGGTCGCGCGCACCGTCCCAGCCGTAGACGAAGCTGCCGCTGGTGCACGCCCAGATGACCGCGTCCGGCTCGTGCTTCCGGAGCAGGGTGGCGCCGTCGGCGAGGCGGGTCTCGCTGCCGAGGTCCAGCAGTTCGGCGACCGCGTGCTTGTCGGTGCCGTAGATGTGCTCGACCGCGAGGCGGATGTCGCCCTCGTCGGCGGCCGCGCCGCCGAGCAGCTGCTCGGCCAGCGGGTAGTCGTCTTCGGCCGCGTGGTCGGGGTAGATGAAGCCGATGGTGGTCACGAAACCTCCGGGGGGACGCAAATTGTCGACAATCCTAGAGGGCTGGTCAAGGAATACCTTTCACGACACGTCACGAAGCCACTTCCCGGGGCCGACGATGGGCAGGTTCATCCGGCGCAGGCACGCCCACATGGTCAGCTGGTTGGCGGTGAGCACCGGCTTGCCGAGCGCAGTTTCCAGGGGCTCGATCAGGTCGTAAGTGGGGAGGTTCGTGCAGCTGACGAAGATCGCTTCGGCTTCACCGTGGTCGGCGGCGAGGATGCGTTCGGCGATGGTGCGGTAACTGACCTTCCAGATGCCGCCGCCCAGCCCGAGGTGGTCACTGGCGACGGTCTCGACGTTCAGCTCGCCGAGGAAGTCGTGCAGGGCGCCGGTGAGGTCGGCGTCGTAGGGCGTCAGCACCGAGACGCGGCGCAGGTCGAGCTGGTGCAGCACTTCGGCGAGCGCGCCCGAGGTGGTGACGGCGTCCGGTGCGCCGGCGTCGCAGATCGCCTTGGTCAGCGAGCGTTCGTAGTCGACGCCGTTGACGAAGCTGCCGGACGTGCAGAGGTAGGCGACGACCTCGGGCTCGACGTGCAGCACGTCGCGGGTCGCGCTGGCCAGGTGGTGGCTGTCGCTGACGAGGCGGGCCATCTCCATGCTGACCGGCACCGGCTCGTACGGCGTCCGGGCGAGGTGGAGGGACACCTCCATGGGCACCCAGCGCCAGAGCTCGCGCTCCAGCGCGAGGTCGAACGGCGCGATGACGCCGATGCCGCGTTGCGCCAGCGGGCCGTCGAACGCCAGGAAGTCGAAATCCAAGGCTCAGCCTCCGGAATACGTCTGAACTCGATGACAGTCCGGTGCTCCGGGGGTCGTTCCTCGGATTGTTGACAATCATACGAGCGACTTTTACCGTGTCAACGTGATCGCCTTGGAAACCCAGGAAGCCCCGGTCCTGGCGGTGCTCTGTGGCGAGTCCCGCCCACCGGACATGCGTGCTGTCGAATCCGGCGCCGTCGTGCGTTACACGGACGCGGCGGGCTTGCCTGATGCGCTGTCCGGAGCGGACGCGCTCTTCGTCTACGACTTCCTCTCCACGGCGGTGCCGGGAGCCTGGCACGCCGCGGATCGGCTGCGCTGGCTGCACATCGCGAGCGCGGGTGTCGACCCGGTGCTGTTCCCGGGGCTGGTGGAGAGCGACGTCGTCCTGACCAACTCGCGGGGTGTCTTCGACGACGCCATCGCGGAGTACGTGCTCGGCGTCGTCCTCGCTTTCGCGAAGGACTTCGCGCGATCGCACGACCTGCAGCGCGAGGGCCGCTGGCTGCACCGCGAGAGCGAGCGGATCGCCGGGCGGGAGGTGGTGGTCGTCGGCACCGGGCCGATCGGCCGGGCCATCGCGCGGCTGCTGCGCGCGGCCGGGATGCGGGTGAGCGGTGCCGGCCGCCGGGAGCGCACGGGCGACCCGGACTTCGGGGTTGTGCACGAGTCTTCGCAGCTCGACGCGTTCCTGCCGCACGCCGACTACGTCGTCGCCGTCGCGCCGCTGACCGAGCACACCAAGGGGATGTTCGACGCGCGTGCGTTCGCCGCGATGAAGCCGTCGGCGCGGTTCGTCAACGTCGGCCGGGGTGAGCTGGTGGTCACCTCCGACCTGGTCGCCGCGCTGGAGGACAAAACCATCGCCGGCGCCGCGCTCGACGTGTTCGACACCGAGCCGCTGCCGCCCGACAGTCCGCTCTGGACCATGCCGGACGTGCTGGTCTCGCCGCACATGTCCGGGGACTTCATCGGCTGGCGGAACACGCTCGTCGAGGTGTTCACCGAGAACTTCCGCCGCTGGCAGGCTGGGGAGCCGCTGCGCAATGTCGTCGACAAGACGCTCGGCTACGTGCCGTCGGGGAACCAGGGAGCCGGATGAACGACAGGATGCTGACCGCGAGCGAGCTCGTCGCCGCCTACGCGACCGGTGAGCTCTCACCGGTCGAGGCGACGCAGAACGCGCTGCAGGCCATCGAAGACCGCGACGGCGAGTGCAACGCGTACTGCCTCGTCGACGCCGACGGGGCGCTGGAACAGGCCAAGGCGTCGGAGGTCCGGTGGCGGGACGGCAACCCGATCGGGTGGCTCGACGGCGTGCCGTCCTCGATCAAGGACATGTTCCTGACGCAAGGCTGGCCGACCGTCCGGGGCTCGAAGAGCATCGACCCGGACCAGCCGTGGGACGTCGACAGCCCGGTCGCCGCGCGGATGCGCGAGGCCGGCCTGGTGGTGCTGGGCAAGACCACCACACCCGAGATCGCGTGGAAGGGCGTCACCGACAGCCCGCTGCAGGGCATCACGCGCAACCCGGCCGACCCCTCCAAGACGGCGGGCGGGTCGAGCGGAGGCAGCGCCGCGGCCGTCGCGGCGGGGATGGGCGAACTGTCCGTCGGCACCGACGGCGGCGGCTCGGTGCGGATCCCGGCGTCGTTCTGCGGGATCGTCGGGCTCAAGCCGACCCACGGCCGGATCCCGCTCTACCCGGCTAGCCCGTTCGGCCCGCTGTCGCACGCCGGCCCGATGGCGCGGTCGGTGGACGACACCGCGCTGCTGCTGGACGTCCTGTCGCTGCCCGACCACCGCGACCCGGCCGCGCTCGCGCCGCCGGTGGCGTCGTTCCGCGAGGCCGTCCGCCGGGACGTCCGCGGCCTGATCGCCGCGTACTCGCCGACGCTCGGGTACGTCGACGTCGACCCGGAGATCGCCGCGATTGTCGCGGCGGCGGTGCGCGCGCTCGGCGACGCCGGGCTGCACATCGAGGAGACCGACCCGGGGTTCGCCGATCCCAAGCCGGCGTTCGACATCCTGTGGTCGTCGGGAGCGGCGAAGCTGCTCGACTCGTTCCCGCCGGGTTCCGCGGACCGGACCGACCCGGGCCTGCGCAAGGTCTGGGAGCTCGGCAAGACGTGGTCGGCGAGCGACTACCTCGACGCGACCGCCGAGCGGGCCGCGCTCGGCATCCTCATGGGCGAGTTCCACACGCGCTACGACGTGCTGATCACCCCGACCGTCCCGATCGCCGCGTTCGAAGCCGGGCACGATGTGCCGCCGGGCAGCGGGCTCAGCGAGTGGCCGGAGTGGACGCCGTTCACCTACCCGTTCAACATGACGCAGCAGCCGGCGATCAGCGTCCCGGCCGGCCGCACGTCGGCGGGGCTGCCGGTGGGCCTGCAGATCGTCGGGCCGCGGCACTCGGACGATCTCGTGCTGGCGGTGGCGAAGCTCCTGGAAGAAGTGCGGCCCTGGGCGCAGGCCTGACACGTGAGGGTGAACCCCGGGCCGCGCGGGGAAAGCTGTGCCACTGTCGGCCGGGTGAACGCTGAACGCTGGCGGTACGAGCGCGCCATTCCGACCGTGGACGTCGCCGGAGTGCCGACCCAGGTGGTGGTGGGCCTGGTCGAGCGGGGTGACCGCCTGACCGTGGCACTCCGGGTGGACGGCGGCAAGGCGGTCCTGGTGCCCCTGGAAACGGGCGGCGAGCTGCTGAAGGCGTTGCGGGAGACCCTGGAGAGCTGGTGGCGCCTCGACGGGCACCGGGACCTGACTCCGGAACCGAGAGCCGGCCGCTGACCGAAGCAAGGGGATCCGCCCGAATCTGCTGACCTCATCCCGGCGTGCCCGGGTTGACCGGCGCGCGGCGGACCAGCCCGCGCACCTGCGGGTTGAGGAGCACGACCGCCGTCGCGCCGACGACGAGGGCAGCGCCGCCCAAGAGCGTCGCCGACCGGCCGGCGTGCTCGGCCAACGGCCCGGCGGCGATCTGGCCGAGCGGCATCGCGACGAACGAGCCGAGCATGTCGTAGGAGTAGACGCGGGCGAGCTTCTCGGGCGGCACGTTCTCCTGCAGCGAGACGTCCCACGCGACCCCGAACTGCTCGATCGCGAAGCCCGAGAGGAACATCGCGAATAGCAGCGGCAGCAGATAGGGCGTCTCGCCGAGTGCCAGCATCGGCAGAGCGTCGACGGTCACGAGCGCGACGCCGAACAGCAGCATCCGTCGTGGCTGCCACCGCGCGGCGAAGACGCCGCCGAGCAGCGCGCCGGCGGTCTGCACCGCGAGCGCGAGCCCCCAGCCGGTGCGGCCGAAGGTGTCGTCGGCGACCAACGGGCCGATCACCAGCAGCGCGCCCGCGTTCACCGCGTTGACGATCATGAACTGCAGCACCACCAGCCACACCCACGAGCGGGCGCGGAACTCGCGCCAGCCTTCCGCGAGCTCGCTGAGAGGACGGCTGCCCGGGATTCGCTCGCCGCGCGGAAGGCGGATCCGGCGGTAGGACAGCGCGGCGGCGAGGAACAGGACGGCGTTCCCGGCGAGCGCCCACCCGGAGCCGGCGAACGCGACGAGGACCCCGGCGATTCCGGCGCCGGCGATGCGGCCGACGTTGGACAGCAGCCGGACCAGGGCGTTCGCCTGGGCGAGCAGCGGCGCGGGCACCGTCAACGGCGTGAGTGACGCGGCCGCGGGCAGCGAGATGGCCGAGACGGCGCCGTTGACCAGGCTGAGCCCGACCAGCAGCGGGACGGAGGCGAATCCGCAGAGCACGCTCGTGGCGATGGCGGCCTGGGTGAGCGCGGCGGCGGTCTCGGTGCCCTGCAGGATCACCGACCGCGGCAGCCGGTCGGCCAGCATTCCGCCGAAGAGCACGAGCAGCACGTTGGCGATCGACCGCGCTCCGACGACGATCCCGAGGTCGACGGCCGACCCGGTCAGGTCGACGACGGCGAACGCCAGCGCGAAGGGCGCGACGGCGTTGCCGAAGTCGGCGAAGGTCCGCCCGGTGACGAGGGCGCGAAAGCGACGTTCGCGAAGCGGGGCGAGCAGCGGGGAGGTCATGGGAGCGACTCCGGCGAGTAGGTGCGGTGGGGACGCGGATTCAGGGGCGCGGCGACCGTGGCCGGCTGCGGTGGGCGGCTCGGGCTGGACCGCTGCGACCGAGGTGGACTGCGGTGGGCGGCTCAGACTGCACCGGCGCGACCGTGTCCGGTTGCGGTGAGCGGCTCAAGCTGGACCGGCGCGACCGAGGTGGGGCTGCAGTGGGCGGCTCGGGTTGGACGCGCGCGACCGAGGTGGGCTGCGGTGAGTGGCTCGGGCTGCACCGGCGCGACCGAGGTGGACTGCTGTGGGCGGCCCAGACTGCATCGGCGCGACCGAGGCCGGCCGCGGTGAGCGGCTCAGGCTGGACCGGCGCGACCAAGACGCTCATGGAGATGCGGCCCGGCCGTCCTCCGCGAGCTCGAACAGCGCCACACTCGCGCTGACCCGGACCGTCCCCGGCGACCGCGGGGGCTGGGCCGCGGCGTGGAGTTCCTGGCTCAGCTCCGATGCCCGCTCGAGCAGGCGCGCCCAGATCGCGGGGTCCACCCACAGCTCCGCGTCCGTCAACGACGCTCGCCGGCCGGGTGCCCTGGACCCGGCCCGTCGCAGCAACTCGCCCGCGACCGCCTTCGCCAGCAACTGCTCCTCCGCCGGGTCGCGGGTTGTCAAGCGGCGGCCCGACTCCGGGTCGTGGCGGTACCGCTTCGCGCGGCCGCCGCGGATGGTGACCTCCTCCGCCACGTCCAGCAGGCCCGCCTCGTGCAGGCGGCGCAGGTGGTAGCTGATGTTCGCCTGCGTTCCGCCCAGCTCGCGCGCCGCCTCGGCCGCGCTCATCGCCGCTCCCGTCAGGAGCGACAGGATCCGCATGCGGAGCGGGTGCGCCAGTACGCGCAGGTTGTCGTGAGGCATGGCGCCAGCCTGCCACAACCGTCAAAGAGTTATTTGGGGGTCTCGTAGCGCGGAGGAAACGTCTAGAGCGAGAACGTGGTGCCATCCGCCGGGAGCAGTGCGCCGGCGGACCGCACGGCCGCGTGCTCTTCCGACGCCGGGTCCAGGACCGGGTTCGTGTTGTTAACGTGCGTGAACGCCCAGCGCCCGGGCCTCCCGGCGATCCGGGCCAGGCTCGCGGTGATCGGCAGGTGCCCCATCGCGAGCTGGTCCGGGCCGCCGACGCCGGCCATCTCGTCCGGTGCGTAGAAGGTGCCGTCCAGCAGGACCAGCGCAGCGCCCTCCACGAAGGAGTCGAATCCGTCGGGCCAGCTCTTCAGGCACGGCGCGTACACCAGCACGCCGCCGGTCAGCAGGTCCGAGATGCGGTAAGCCACGACCCGCGGACCCGCCCCGCCGGAGGAGGCGTACTTCGGTTTCTTGTCGCTCACCGGCAGCACGTCGACCCGCAGTCCGGGCAGGTCCCCGAGAGACGTCCAGCCGCCGTAGCCGTCGATGATCGCGCGCAACGGCGACAGCGCGTCCAGCACCGCGTCCGGCGCGAACACCGGGAGCCCGCCGGCCTCACGCAGCATCAGCAGGCCCAGCGTGTGGTCGAGTTCGGCGTCGGTCAGCAGCACTCCGCGCAACGGGATCTCACGCGGGCCCGGCCCCGCTCGCAGGGCGGGCGTCGAAAGGATCTGGGCCCGGATGTCCGGCGAACAGTTGAGCAGGTACCAGCCGACGCCGTCGGCGCTGATCGCGACGCAATCCTGGGTGCGGGGAGGCAGCCCGGCCGTGCACAAGCGGCACGCGCAGTTCCACTGCGGACATCCGCCGCCGGCCGCGGTGCCGAGCATGATCACCTTCACCGGCGCATGACCAGGTCGGATTCCGGCGGCCGGGTCAAGACGAGATCCACGACCTCTCGCCGCGGCGACCGCGAGCACACCGGATCGGTCGCCGCGGCGTCGCCGGTGAGCAGGAACGCCTGGCAGCGGCAGCCGCCGAAGTCGACACCACGACGGTCGCACGTCCGGCACGGCTCGCTCATCCAGTCCTCGCCGCGGTAGGCGTTGAACGACGAGGACTGGTACCAGATCTCGGCGAGCGGTGTGTCGCGGACGTTGGACAGCGAAAGCGTCGAAATCGCCGACGCCGCCGGGCACGGCAACACGGTCCCGTCCGGTGCCACGGTCAGCTGCCGCGCGCCCCACCCGTACATGCACGGTTTCGGATACGGCTCGTGGTAGTCGGCGACGACGTAGACGATCTCCATCGTGTCGCGCAATCGCGAGACGGCCGCGCGCACCACCGGCTCGGCGGCGGCGAGCTGCGAAGGAGTCGGCATCAGCGCCTCGCGGTTGCGCAGCGCCCAGCCGTAGTACTGGGTGTTCGCCAGCTCCAGGCGGTCCGCGCCCATCCGCTCGGCCAGCTCGATGATGCCGGCCAGCTGGTCGTGGTTGCGCCGGTGCAGCACCACGTTCAAGGAGAGCGGCAGCTCGGACGCCTTCACCAGCGCGGCCGCGGCGAGCTTGTGGTCGAACGCTCGCGCACCGGCCAGCAGATCGGACCGCTCCTGCGTCGCGCCCTGCGCCGACAGCTGGACGTGCGCGAGTCCACGCGAGACCAGGTCGTCGAGCCGTGCGGACGTCAGGCCGAGCCCGGACGTGACCAGGTTGACGTAGCACCCGAGCGAACTCGCGTGCGCGACCAAGGCAGGCAGGTCGGCCCGGGCCAGCGGTTCGCCGCCGGACAGGTGCACCTGCAGCACGCCCAGCTCACGTGCTTGCGAGAGCACCGAAATCCAGTCCGCAGTGGACAGTTCGGCGTCGCGCGAGACGAGCGAAACCGGGTTCGAGCAATAAGGACAGTGCAGTGGGCAGCGGTGGGTCAGCTCCGCCAGCAGGCCGAGCGGCGGGGTCACGTCCATGCGACGACCCGCCGTTCGCCCAGCCGCGCCAGCACGTCGAGGACGTCCTGCTCCCGGACACCGGTGAAGCGCTTTCCGAGCATCGCGGTGATGGCGGTGACGGTCCGCGCGCCGTCGCAGAGTTCGAGCACCGCGGCCGCGGTGGCGTTCGGCACCAGCACGCCTTCGGGGAACAGCAGGACGTGCGTCTCCCGGACGTGGTCGAAGGACAGCCGCACGCCGCGGCGCAACGCGGGAACGGAGCCGGCGGCGATCATGCGCGCTCGATCGCGTCGAGCATGGACCGCAGGACGTCGCACTTGAACGACAGCGCGGCGATCGCACGGTCCTGCTGCTCGCGCGTGACGCAGTGACGGACCACGATGTCGAGCGTGTCCTTGCCCTCGCCGGAGACCTGGTCGATGCGGTGGGTGAAGTAGTCGAGGTCCGCGCGCGCGATCCACGGGTAGTGCGCGAGCATGTCGGCGACGCGCTGCTGCATCAGGTGCCCGGCGAACATCTCGGTGAGCCCGGAAGCGACGGCTTCCCACCACGGCTTCGTCCGCGCGAAGGTCACGTAGGCGTCGACGGCGAACCGGACGCCGGGAGCGACGTGCCGCTCGTCGAGCACTTCCTCCCGTTCCAGCCCGACTGCCTCGCAAAGCCGCAGCCACCGTTCGGTTCCGCCGGTGCCGGCGTGCGGGCCGTCGTGGTAGACGATCCGGTCGAGCCACTGGCGCCGGATCTCCGGCAGCGGGCAGTTGCTGATGATCGCCGCGTCCTTCTGCGGCAACTGACCCTGGTAGTACCAGCGGTTGGCCGCCCAGATCCGCAGCTCCCGCTCGTCGAGCTCGCCCGCGTGCAGCCGGCGGTGGAACGGGTGCGTGCCCCAGTAGTGGTCCGAAAGACCGCGCAGGGCCCCGATGAACGCGCTTTCCGCGAGCGGCTCGACGGGCACGGGTCATTCCGCCAGGCGGGCCGCGTAGGCGGTCACCTCCATGGGAGTTTCGTACTCGACGAAGTCGGGAGTCGTCCACACCTCAACGGATTCGGCCATTTCCTGCTCCTCTCCGGGAACTGATCGCCGCCACCCTAAGAGCGGGCGAAGGCGGCTGACCAGCCAGTTCGGAAAGATTCCTTCCGATGGGGGAGCGGGCGTGCCGGTGAGCGGGTTACTTTACCGCAGCTTCGAGTTCCACCAAGGCTGTGTCGAGGTGTGTCAGGATCCGCTGCAGGTGCGGCACGCTGCGGCGGCAGCCGGTGATGCCGAAGTCGAGGTGGTCACCGTTGCTCGTCAGCGTGATGTTCACGGCCTGACCGTCGAGCAGGACCGACGCGGGGTAGATGCCGTCGAGCTGCGCGCCGTTCCAGTACATCTGCTTGCGCGGCCCCGGCACGTTGGAGATGACGAGGTTGAACGGCGGCCGCGTGTTGTTCACGACGCCCGGGATCGGCGAGACGCCGAGCTGCGCGACGTTAACGGCCGATAACAGCAACGTCTGCAACGGCGTCAGCTCCGAGAACAGCCGCTTGCCGTTGCGCATCGACTGGTGGATCGTGACGAGCCGCTTGCCCGCGTCCGGCAGGTCGGTGGCGAGGTTGCACAGCAGCGCGCCGATGTTGTTGCCCGCGGCCTCGCCCGGGTCGTTCTGGCGGCGCAGCGACACGGGCACCATCGCGACCAGCGGCGCGTCAGGGAGCGCGCGCTGTTCGATGAGGTAGTCCCGCAACGCGCCCGAGCACATCGCGAGCACGACGTCGTTGCGCGACACCCCGGCGGCCGTCGCCACCTGACGCACGCGGTCGAGCGACCACGACTGCGCCGCGAACCGCCGCGCGCCCCCGATCGGCACGTTGAACATCGTCCGCGGTGCCTGCCCCGGCAGGGTCACCGTGTGCTCGCCGAACGCTTCGCGCGCCACCTTCATCGCGGCCGGCGCCAGCCCGGCGAGCTGGTTGACCGTCTTGCCCGCGCTCTGCAGGAACGATCGCTGGGTCTTGACGCGGCCTTCGCCCGGTTTGCGACGGCTGCCCCACCACGGCGGGCAATCCAGGTCCGCCGGATCGTCCGACAGCGTGCCCTGCAGCTGCCGCAGCGCAGAGACGCCGTCCATCAGCGCGTGGTGGACCTTGGTGTAGACCGCGAACCGGCCGTCGGCCAGCCCCTCGACGAGGTGCGTCTCCCACAGCGGGCGGTGCCGGTCGAGCAGGGTGCTGTGCCAGCGGGACGTCAGCTCCAGCAGCTCGCGGATGCGGCCCGGCTGCGGCAACGCCGAGTGCCGGAAGTGGTAGTCGAGCTCGAGATCGGTCTCGGCCTTCCACGCCACGTGGCCCATCGTGTTGACCGGCCGGGCCGGGCGGCGCTGGAACACCGACCGCATGTTGTCCGACTCGAGCAGCGAACGGCGGATGTCGCGCAGATAGTCCGGCCCGGCGCCGTCGGGCTTCTTGAACAGCTGCAGACCGCCCACGTGCATCGGATGCTCGCGCGTTTCGACCAGGAGGAACATCGAGTCGGTCACGGGCATCATCGCCATGGGACATCACCTTCCGCGCTCGGCACGCCGACTCTACGCGCTCGGTGGCCGGCGGTGGATCACGTTCTACATTGGCGAGTATGACCGTCCGCGGCGCCGGGGAAACGTCCTTGCCACCGATGGCCGAGTGCGTCGTGATCGGCGGCGGGGTGATCGGCGTGAGCTGCGCGTTCCGCTTGGCGGAAGCCGGCGTCGACGTCCTGCTGCTGGAGCGCGGCGGGCTCGGCGAGGGCTCGACGGCGAAGGCCGCGGGCGGCATCCGGTCGTCGTTCACCAGCCGCGTGAACGTCGAACTGGGACTGCGCGGGCTCGCCGCGTACAGCGCCTTCGCGCGCGACTTCGGAGCCGAGATCGACTTCCGCCGCGACGGCTACCTCTACCTCCTCACCGACCCGGCGGCCGTGACTGCAATCGGACATTGCTCGGAGCTGCAGCGCGAGTACGGCGTCCGCAGTCACCTGCTGGATCCGGCGGAGGCGAAGGGGCTCCTCCCGTTGCTCGAGACGGACGGGATCATCGCCGCGCTCTGGTCGCCGGACGACGCGAAGGCGACGCCGGACGCCGTCGTCCAGGGCTACGCGAAGGCGGCCCGCGCACACGGCGCGAAGCTGCGCACCGGCGTCGAGGTCACGGGGATCGAGCGTGACGGCGACACGTTAACCGGCGTTAACACGACGGCGGGGTTCGTGCGGACCGGCGCGGTGGTGTGCGCGGCGGGCGCCTGGTCGGGGCGAATCGGCGAGCTGGCCGGCCTCGACCTCCCGGTGCGGCCGTTCCGGCGCCAGGTCGTGTTCACCGGGCCGGTGCCCGGGCTGCCGGCGACGGTGCCGCTGACCATCGAGCTGCCGTCGGCGTTCTACTTCCACCGCGAGGGTCCGGGTTTGGCCACGTCGTTCAGCGAGGACGACGGCTTCCCGGGCTTCGACACCCGGTACGAACCGGGCGAGTGGCTGCCGCGCCTGGCCGAGCTGGCGGGCCGCCGGATCCCGGCCGTGCTCGACGCCGGGATCCGCACGGCCTGGGCCGGGCTGTACGAAGTGACGCCCGACCGCAACCAGATCGTGGGGGAAAGCGTCCTGCTGTCGCGGTTCTTCTACGCGACCGGCTTCTCCGGGCACGGGTTCCAGATGGGTCCGGCGACCGGCGAGCTGGTCCGGGACCTCTACCTGGGCCGGCCGACGGCCGTGGACATCGCGGAGCTCGACGTCCGGCGGTTCGAAGGCGCCGATACCGCACCGGCCGAGCACAACATCGTCTAGGGGTTGATTGCCAGATCGTTCAACGATCTGGCAGTATCCGCGCCGTGGCTGTGAGTGGTGCTCGGGAGCTGGTGGACGCGCTCGAAGGGCTGGGGACGGAGATCGTTTTCGGCCTCCCGGGGGTACACAACCTGCCGTTGTGGGAGGCGCTCGCCGAAACCCGCATCAAGCTCGTCGGGGTCCGCCACGAACAGACCGCCGGGTACGCGGCCGACGGCTACGCGCGCGCGACCGGCAAGCTCGGCGTCGCCCTCGTCACCACCGGGCCGGGTGCGGCCAACACCCTCGGCGCGGTCGGCGAAGCGATGGCCTCCGCGGCTCCGGTGCTGGTCATCGCCACCGACATCCCCTCGACTCTACGGCGCCCCGGTGTCGTCCGCGGTGTGCTGCACGAGACGTCCGACCAGCAGGCGATGTTCGCGCCGGTGACCAAAGGTGGCTTCACCGTGCGGGCCGCCGACCAGATCGGCACCACCGTGCACCGCGCGGCCCGGCTCGCGCTGCAGCCGCAGAGCGGCCCCGTCTACCTCGGTGTGCCCACCGACTACCTGCGCGAGACCGTGCCGCACCGGCGTCCGCCCGCGCCGCACCGCAAGCCCGACGGCGACGTCCCCGACCTCGCGCGCGCCGAGGCGATGCTGTCCGACGCGGAGCACCCGCTGATCTGGGCCGGCGGCGGCGCGCTGCGCTCCGGGGCGGGGGACGCCATCGGCGCGCTCGCCGAAAAGATCGCCGCGCCGGTCATCACCACGTTCGGCGCCCGCGGTCTGCTCCCGCTCGACCACCCGTGCCTCGCCCCGAACCCGGTGCACACGCCGGAGGTCGGCGAGCTGTGGGACGAAGCCGACGTCGTGCTCGCCATCGGCACCGACTTCGACGGCCTGATGACGCAGAACTGGCGGATGCCGAAGCCGCGCAAGCTGGTCGCGATCAACGTCGACGCCGACGACGCCGCCAAGAACTACCCGCCGGACCTGACGCTGGTCGGCGACGCGCGCGCGATCGTCGAGCGGCTGCTGCCGAAGGAACGTCCGGGCCTGAACGACATCACGTTGCGGCTGGCCGGGATCGGGCGCCGGGTGCGCCAGCGCATCCGCGACGAAGAGCCGCAGGCCTACGACTTCCTGTCCACTTTGGACGAGGTGCTGCCGTCGGACGCGGTGATCGTGTCCGACATGTGCGTCGCCGGCTACTGGGTCGGCGGCTTCCACCGGGTGCGGGCGCCGCGCAAGCTCGCCTACCCGATGGGCTGGGGCACCCTCGGCTACGGCTTCCCGGCGTCGCTCGGCGCCGCCGCGGCGGGCGTCGGGCGAGCCATCTGCATCACCGGCGACGGCGGTTTCCTCTACGCCTGCGGTGATCTCGCGACGCTCGCGCAGGAACAGCTGCCGGTCACGGTCGTCCTCGTCGACGACGGCGGCTACGGGATGCTGCGCTACGACCAGGAACGCGAAGGTCTCCCGCGCCGCGGAGTGGACTGGGACAGCCCGGACTTCGTCGGCCTCGCGCGCTCCTTCGGGGTGCACGCGGACCGCGTCTCCGGGTTCGGGCGGGCGTTCCGGCGGCTGCTCGGCGAGTTCGTCATGTCGGACGAGCCGAACGTCCTGGTCGTGAAGGCCAAGCTGAAGCCGCCGCTGAACACTTCGCCGCGGTGGTACCGCACATGAGGATCGGCGTCGACATCGGTGGCACGTTCACCGACCTCTGCGCGGTGGACGAGACCGGGATCGTCGCGGTCGGCAAGGTCCTGACCACCCACGACGAGCCGGCGCGCGCGGTCGAGGAGGGCCTGGCCGAGCTGCTCGCGGACGCGGGCATCGCGGCGACGGACGTCGAACAGGTCGTGCACGGGACGACGCTGGTGACGAACGCGCTGATCGAGCGCAAGGGCTCGCGCACCGCGCTGCTCGCCACCGCGGGCTTCCGGGACGTCCTGGAGATGCGCCGCGAGCACCGCTACGAGCTGTACGACCTGCACCTCGAGCTGCCCGAGCCCCTGGTCCCGCGGCACTTGCGCTTCGACGTGCCGGAACGGATCCTCGCCGACGGGTCCGTCCACATCAGACTCGACGAAGAGTACGTCGCGCGGCTCGGACGGGAGCTGGCTTCGCGCGGCATCGAGGCGGTCGCCGTCTGCTTCCTGCACGCGTTCACCAACCCCGCGCACGAGCGGCGCGTGGACGGGATCCTGGCCGAGGTCGCGCCCTCACTGCGGGTCGCGCTGTCCTCGGACGTCGTCCCCGAGATCCGCGAGTTCGAACGGACGTCGACCACGGTCGCGAACGTCTACGTCCAGGACCTCACCGAGCGCTACCTGCGCGACCTCGAACACCGGCTGCGGCGGCTCGGGATTTCCGGGGCGCCGCACATCATGCTGTCCAGCGGCGGTCTGGCCACTGTGGACACCGCGGCCCGGCACCCCATCCGGATCCTCGAGTCCGGCCCGGCCGGGGGAGCGCTGGCCGCCGCGTCGATCGGCCCCGCGGACCTGCTGGCCTTCGACATGGGCGGCACGACGGCGAAGCTGTGCCTGATCGCCGGCGGCGCGCCGCTCGTCACGCACCAGTTCGAAGTGGACCGCAAGTACCGGCTGCTGCCCGGGTCCGGGCTGCCGGTGCAGGTGCCGGTCACCGACATGATCGAGATCGGCGTCGGCGGCGGGTCGATCGCCCGGATCGACGCGCTCGGCCTGCTGACCGTCGGCCCAGACTCGGCCGGCTCCGAACCCGGCCCGGCTTGCTACGGCCGCGGCGGCACCGAGCCCACGGTGACCGACGCCGACCTGGTCCTCGGCTACCTCGACCCGGCGTACTTCCTCGGCGGTGGCATGGAACTCGACGCCGCGGCGGCGCGTGCGGCGATCGGCCGCATCGCCGGACCGCTCGGCGTGAGCGTCGAAGAGGCCGCGTGGGGCATCCACACGAGCGTCAACGAGGACATGGCGAACGCCGCGCGCGTGCACGCCGTCGAGCGTGGCCAGGATCCGGCCAAGCTGCCGATGTACACGTTCGGCGGGGCGGGACCGGTGCACGGCGTCGGTGTCGCCCGCGCGCTCGGGGCGCCCTCGGTCGTCGCGCCGCCCGCCGCCGGCGTGCTCAGCGCGGCCGGGTTCCTCGCCGCGCCGCTGGCTTTCGACTTCGTCCGGTCGGCGCGCGCGGCCGTGCACGATCTGGCTTGGGAGCAGGTCGACGCGCTGTTCGCCGAGATGGAAGCCGAAGGCGCGGCGCTGCTCGCGAAGTCCGGAGTGGACGAAGTGACGCACCGGCGCGTTGCCGAGATGCGCTACGCCGGGCAGGGCTACGAGATCCGTGTCCCGGTCCACGGGGGCAGCTGGCCGGACGCCCTGATCGACGAGTTCACCGCCACCTACCGCGCGCTGTACCGGCGCACCGGGCCCGCGGTCGCCGTCGAGGTGCTGAACTGGCGGGTCGTCTCGAGCGGTCCCGTGCCGGACGTCACCCTGCGACTGGCAGCCCAAGCGTCGCCGGGAGCTGCGCGGAAGGGTTCGCGTCAGGCCTACTTCCCGGCGGCGGGGGGATTTGTCGACACGGCGGTGTTCGACCGGTACCTCCTGACGCCGGGTGAGCGCGTCGACGGACCGGCCATCGTGGAGGAACGCGAGTCCACTGTGGTCGTCCCGCCCGGTGCCCACTGCGTCGTCCGAGGTGACGCGGCACTGGAGGTGACGGTGTGACCGTCGATCCGATCCTGGTCGGACTGTTCGGCAACCGGCTGCACTCCATTCTCGCCGAGCAGCAGAACGCGCTGGTCAACACGGCCTTCTCCGCCGTGGTCCGAGAATCGCTCGACCTGGCCTGCGCGGTGTTCGACTCGCGCGGCGAGATGATCGGCCAGTCCGTCGGCGGCACGCCCGGGCACATCAACGCGATGGCCACCGGCATGCACCACTTCGTCGCGGCCTACCCGCCGGAGAGCCTGGAACCCGGGGACGTGCTGTTCACCAATGACCCGTGGCAGACCGCCGGGCAGATCAACGACATCACCGTCGCGACGCCGGTGTTCCTGCGTGGCCGGCTCGTCGCGTGGTTCGCGTCCTGTTGCCACGCTCCGGACATCGGTGGCCGGCTCGTCTCCGCCGAAGCCCACGAGGTCTTCGAAGAGGGCTTACGCCTGCCGATCCTGAAGTTCCTGCGCGCGGGCGAGGTCAACGCCGATCTCGAGCGGCTGATCCGCGCCAACGTCCGGACCCCGGAAGAGACCATCGGCGACCTGTACGCGCAGGTCACGGGCAACGAGGTCGGCGCGGCGAGCCTGCTGCGGCTGCTGGACGAGTTCGGGCTCGACAGCCTCGACGACGTCGCCGCCGAGATCATGAATCGCTCCGAGAAGGCCCTCCGCGACGCGCTGCAGGAACTGCCGGACGGCGTCTACACCAACGAAATCGCCACCGACGGCTTCGACGACGAAGAGATCATCCTGCGCGTGACGGCCACTGTGGACAGTGACGAGATCCACCTCGACTTCGCGGGGTCGTCGCCGCAGAGCCGTCGCGGGATCAACGTCGTACTCAACTACACGCGGGCGTACGCGTCGTTCGCGGTCAAGGCGGCGATCTCGCCGGAGGTGCCGCACAACGCCGGGTCGTTCCGGCCGGTGCACGTCACCGCGCCGGAAGGGTCGGTGCTGAACTGCGTGCCGCCCGCCCCGGTCGCGTCCCGCCACCTGATCGGGCACTTCCTGCCGTCATTGCTGATCGGCGCCCTGCCCGGCGCCGCGATCGCCCCGAGCGCGGACGCGCTGTGGATGACGATCTGGCGTGGTTCCGGGTTCATGCTCAACGTCTTCCAGACCGGCGGCATGGGCGCGCGCGTCGACAAGGACGGCCTGAACACGACTGGCTTCCCCAGTGGACTGCGCTCGACGCCGACCGAGGTCATCGAGACGATGGCGCCGCTCGTCCAGCGTTCGCGCGAGTTGCGGGTGGACTCGGGTGGTGCCGGGCGGTGGCGCGGCGGCCTCGGCCAGGTGACGACGATGGCGGCGCGCGACCAGGAGTCCTGGAGCGTCAACGGGAACGTCGACCGCGTGCGTGCCGCGGCGTCCGGTGTGGACGGCGGAAAGCCCGGCGCGGCCGGTCGCTTCGGGCTCCACGCCGGGGAGGTTCTCCCCGCGAAGAGCCGCGTGACGCTGGCGCGCGAGTCCGTTGTGGACGTCACGCTACCCGGCGGCGGTGGCTACGGGCCGCCGTTCGAGCGGCCGGTGGCGGCGGTGCTCGGCGACGTCGTCGAGGGGTACGTCTCGGTGGACGCGGCGCGCGAGGTGTACGGCGTCGAGGTGCGGTTCCTCGGCGACCCGGAGACACTCGTCCGGCTGCCCGCGGACTACGCGGTGGACGAAGAGCAGACAGCACGACTGAGAGCGGGGAAGTGACCATGGGTCGGTTGGCCGGCAAGGTGGCGGTCGTCTTCGGCGGCGCGCGGGGCATCGGCCTCGCCACGGTGAAGGAGTTCCTCGCCGAGGGCGCGACGGTGTTCGCCTCCGACATCCGCGAGCCCGCGGAACAGCTCGACGGATACCGCCATGCCCTGGTGGACGCGACCGACGAGGACGCCGTGGCGGCGTTCGTCGACGGCGTGCTCGCCGAAGCGGGCCGCGTCGACGTGCTGTTCAACAACGTCGGCATCCACCTCGGCAAGCCGCTCGCGGACACGACCTTGGCCGAGTTCGACAACATCTTCGCGCTCAACGTGCGAGCGGCCTTCCTCGGCACGCGCGCCGTGCTGCCGCACATGATCGAGCGTAAGGCCGGCAGCATCATCACGACGTCGTCGAACGGCGGCGTGATGGGCCGTCCCGGCGACCCGGTCTACAACGCCACCAAGCACGCGCTGGTCGGGCTGACGAAGTCGATCGCCGTCGCCCACGCGCACCAGGGCATCCGCGCGAACACGGTGAACCCCGGCGCGATCGACACCGACATGCTGCGCAGCACGCTCAACTCGCCGGAGGAGTTCGAGACCAAGCAGCACCAGCTCGTCGCGAGCACTCCCGCGGCGCGCGTCGGCGAGGCGTGGGAAGTCGCGAAGGCCGTCGTGTTCCTGGCCAGCGACGAGTCGCGGTTCATCAACGGCGTCGTGCTGCCGATCGACGGCGCGAAGGCCGCGGGCGCGATGCCGGGCAACCGCTACAGCCTCGACTTCGAACTCGGCGTCAGGTAGCGCCGTGTCCGTCGATCCCTCGGGGCTGGCGAGCGAGCGGCACCTGCTCGAGCGCAGCGGCACGGCCGAACGGGTTGCCACGATCCTGCGCCAGTACATCACCGACGGCGTCTTCGCCCCCGGTGAACGGCTGTCCGAGCCGGTGATCAGCTCGGCACTCGGTGTCTCGCGCAACACGCTGCGCGAGTCGTTCCAGCTGCTCGCCCACGAACGGCTGGCGGTGCACGAGCTGAACCGCGGCGTGTTCGTGCGCGAACTGACCACAGAGGACATCGAAGACCTCTACGTCGTCCGCCGCGCCACCGAATGCGGTGCCCTGCGGCGAGCGGCCGAGCTGTCCACTGTGGACTTGGTACCGGTCGAGCAGGCCATGCGCGACGGCCGCGCGGCGGCCGCGGTGGAGGATTGGCCGGCGGTCGGCACCGCCAGCATCCACTTCCACCAGGCGCTGGCCGACCTGGCCGGCAGCGAGCGCATCTCCGCGACGATGCGCCAGGTGCTCGCCGAGACGCGGTTGTTCTTCGCCCTCAGCGAGAACACGCGCGAGTTCTACGAGCCGTTCCTGGACTGCCACGAGCGGATCCTGCGCGAGCTGCGGTGCGGCCGGTTCGACCTCGCCGAGGCCACCTTGGACCGCTACCTCCGCGACGCCGAAGCGTTGCTGCTGGCGCTCAGCGAACCGGCGACGTAGGGCACCTCGAAGACGTACGGCCGGAGGCAGATGGTGGCCCGGTACGTTCCGTCGGGACCGGCCGACCAGCCGATCCAGGTGATGGTGCGGACGACGGACAACCGGGCGTACGCGGGAGCGGACTGGGCCGCCGCGGCCGGCGCCGAGGCGAGGAACACGGCGGCCACGGCGACCAGGGTTCTCACGCGTCCGGGGAGCACGGCCTCAGTGAACCGCGCGGGAGCCGCCGGCCGGAAAGGATTCGAGCCGGTTCAAATCCACCGCGGCGGCTGTTACCGTCGAGCGGATGTTCATGCTGCGCGTCGACGCGGAGACGGTCGCCAGGACCCGGTTTTCGCCGTCGCTCGCGGCGGAGTCCCTGGCCTGGCTGAAACTCGCCGCCGGCTCGGAGCGTCACCCCGTGTTCGGGGATCCGGGCCCGCTCGCCCGGGCGTCCCTCACGCACCCGGACGTCGCCCTGCTCCTCGACCTGCTTCCGCGCGCCGGCGAGGTCTACACGCCCGACCTGCTCACCCCGCAGCCCGGCACGGCCACCCGGCCCCGCGACCTGCTCGACGAGCAGCTCGCGCGGATCGAGGCGACCCCGCAGGACGATCTCGAGGAGCAGGTGCTCTCCCACACGCAGGCCCACTGGCGCCGGCCGGTGCCGGTCAAGGCCCGCCGCGCCGCGGAGTCGGGGACGATGCCGCGGCGGCTGGCGAACGGGCTCGCGCGGTTCTGGCGCGACGCACTGGCCGAGGACTGGGACGGCCTGCAGGAGATCCTCGACCGGGACATCACCCACCGCGCGCGGACCATCGCGAGCCGCGGCGTCGGGGCGGTGCTGGGGACGTTGCACCCCGCCATCGGCTGGGCGGGCGACGCGATCACCCTCGTCAAGGCGTTCGACGGCGAGGTCGACGCCGGCGGCCGGGAGCTGGTCCTCGCCCCCGGCGTGCTCAGCTGGCCCGGCACCAGCATCCAGGTCGACGTACCCGGCCAGGTCGTGCTCTGCTACCCCGCGCACGGGATCGGCACCGGCGGGGCGCCCGAACCGGGCCGGATCGCGCCGGTGGTCGGAGCCGCCCGGGCGGCGCTGCTGAGCGACCTCGAAACCGCGCGGTCGACGGCGGAGCTCGCCACCCGGACCGGGTACGCCGCGGGCACCGTCTCCTACCACCTCACCGCCCTGCACCGCGCGGGCCTCGTGAGCAAGATCCGGGACGGCCGTTACGTGCTGTACCGGCGGACCCCGCAGGCCGTCGTCCTCCTGGAAGGCGCGTAAGCGCTCAGCAGGTGAGGTTCGGCGCGCTCCAGTCGGCGAACTCGACTCCCACTGGCGGCAGCAGCATGTCGAGGGTGATCGGCTGGCGAGTCTGCTTCAACGCATCGCTCATCCCGCAGACCAGTGCGGCGGCGCCGCTGTGCGGCGCATGGGTCCCTCCCCGGGCCACCGACAAGATCCCCAGGGTAAACCGGCAGAAGGGAGGAAACGCCGCCCCCGGACTGTGCCGGGGACGGCGTTAGGTGGATGATTCGCGCGCTCTCAGCAGGTGATCGTGGCGTCCGCCCAGTCGGCGTGGTCCGAATCGGTGGTGTCCCCGCCGTCGGTGACGACGAGGTCGAGCACCTGGACGCCGGCGAGGTTCGCCGCGAGCTGCTGCGCGGGCAGGCCCGCCGTCATGACGCCGGTCGCGGCGAGTTCCTTGCCGTCGCCGAGGACCTGGAACGCGACGCTGCCCTTGGCCTTTTCGTCGTCGTGACCGACCGACGCGCCGAACGCCGTGCAGCCGCCGCCGAGGTAGAACCGGACGCGCGACGGCGCGTGGACGCCGAGGCCGTCGTCGTAGGACACGCCGCCGATGGTGATCCGGTGGCCGTCACCGGCCTTGGACTCGCCGTTGCTCGTGCCGCGTTCGACCGGGCCGTAGCCGTTCTCGGCGGAAAGCCACGCCGCCTTCGAAAGCGGCGTCACGCCTGACGTCGGCGGGACCACGATCGGCGCGCCGCCGTCCGCTGTTAACGAGCGTTCACCCCAGGCGGTCCAGTAGTTCGCCGTCGCGGTCAGGGTGACGCGGTCGCCGGCGGGGGAGTGCGGCCGGACCGTCCAGGACCGCTGCCACGACCGGCCCGGCGCCACCGCCGGGACGAGCGCGTCACCGCGGCCGTCGAGCTGCCAGCCGGCCGGGGCGGTCAGCTTCACCTGCGCGGCGACGAGCGGGGTGCTGCCGTCGTTGGTCAGCTCGAGCGTCGCGGTGAACGGCTTGGCGGCGTCGGCGAAGTCCGGCGTCCGCACGGTGAGCGTCGACAGCGGGGCCGCGTTCGGGAACTTCGCGGGCCAAACGCGGAACACGGCGGCGCCGTGGCTCGGCACCGACGCCCGGAGCGTGCCGGTGGACTCGGTTTCGGCGCCGGTCCACAGGTCGCGGACGCGGTAGTCGCGAGCCTTCGCGAGGCCGAGTTCGGCGGCGGTGGCGGACATCGGCGCGGCGGTCAGGCCGCGGTTGAAGAGCACGACCGCCGCCGAGCCGTCGGACATCGGCTTGGTCCAGACCTCGGTGTCGCCGTCGTCGCGGAGCCGGGAGCCCTGCTTGCCCGCCCAGTCCTGGTCGAGCGCGATGATGTCCTTGTTCTCCAGGATCTTCTTCGTCGTGTCGGACATCGAGCGCAGGTCGTTGCCGGCGAGCAGCGGGGCGTTCATCAGCGCCCACAACGCGAAGTGCGCCTGGTACTCGGTGGTCGTCATCTTGCCGTTGCCGACCTCGAGCATGTCCGGGTCGTTCCAGCCGCCCGGGCCGGAGTAACCGGCCAGCGGGACCTGCTTGTCGAGGATTCCGGTCATGCTGCTCCAGCTGTCGCTGATGTCGCCGGTGGTGCGCCACACCTGCGCGCCGGCGTCCTTGCCCCACAGCCACGGCTGGTTCTCGCCCCACTCGCAGAGCGCGTAGAGGATCGGGCGGCCGGTCTTCTTGATCGCCTCGCCCATCTTCGTGTAGCGCTCGACGGCCGGACGGCCCTGGTTGTTGCAGTTGTCGTACTTGAGGTAGTCGACGCCCCAGTCGGCGAAGGTCTGCGCGTCGACGTCCTCGTGGTCGAGGCCGCCGGGCATGGTCTTCTGGCAGGTGAGCGTGCCGGCGCTGGTGTAGATGCCGAGCTTGAGCCCGCGGTCGTGGACGTAGTCGGCCAGCGCCTTGATGCCGCCGGGGAAACGGGTGTGGCTGGCCTCGAGCTTGCCGTCGGCGGTGCGGTTCTGTTCGGCCCAGCAGTCGTCGATGTTGACGTACTGGTAGCCGGCCGCCTTCAGGCCGGAGCTCACCATCGCGTCCGCCGTCTCGCGGATGAGTTCTTCGGTGATGTCGCAATGGAACCTGTTCCAGCTGTTCCAGCCCATCGGCGGGCGTTGGCCGAGCTGGGGCGCATCGGCCGGCTCGGCGGCCTGAGCGGGTGGGGGAGAAGCGATCGCGGCGGCCACGACAGCGGCCGCGAGCCCGACAAGAAGACGCATGTTCCCTCCAGGAGTGCGCAACTCTGCACAAACTCACTCAACAACAAACACCATGAAGAGGTCGGACGTCTACGGCCGTTAGGAGGAACACCTTGCGCAATTCCGGGTCGTGGGAGAGAAAGGGCCGTGACTTCGATGCCTGCTGACCGCGCCGGTTTCCGTCCGCTGGACGGGATCAAGGTCGTCGACCTGTCCCGCATCCTCGCCGGGCCGTACTGCACGCAGTACCTCGGCGAGATGGGTGCGGACGTGGTGAAGGTCGAGCCGCCCGGCCACGGCGACGACACCCGCGGCTGGGGGCCGCCGTTCGTCGGCGAAAGCGGCGAAGCCGTGTACTACCTCGCGGCGAACCGGAACAAGCGCGGGATCGTGCTCGACCTCAAGAGCGACCGCGGCCGCGAAGCCCTCCGACGTCTGGTGGCCGACGCGGACGTGCTCGTCGAGAACTTCCGCCCGGGGACGCTGGAGAAGTGGGGGCTCGGGTACGCGGCTCTGTCGGAGCTGAACCCGCGGCTGATCCACGTGTCGATCACCGGGTTCGGGCAGACGGGCCCGTACCGCGACCGCGCGGGCTACGACCTGGTGGCCCAGGCCCTCGGCGGCGTGATGTCGCTGACCGGCGAGCCCGGCGGCGCGCCGGCGAAGGTCGGGCTGCCGGTGGCGGACCTGAACGCGGGGACGTGGGCGATCATCGCGGTGCTGATGGCGCTGCAGGCCCGGCACACCACGGGCCGCGGCCAGTACCTCGATGTGTCCCTTTTGGACAGTCAACTGGCCTGGCACGTGTACGCGGCGGGCGCGGTGTTCTACGACGCGCCGCGCCCGCGCCGGATGGGTTCGGCGCACCCGAGCATCGTCCCGTACCAGGCGTACCACGTTTCGGACGGCTGGCTGATCATCGCGGTGGGCAGCGAAAAGCTGTGGCACGCGTTCTGCGGGGTGCTCGAGCTGGACATCGCTTCGGACGCGCGGTTCTCGTCGAACGCTCTGCGGGCCGCGCACCGCGACGAGCTGAACGCGGTGCTGGAGCCGGTGCTGCGGACGCGAACGGCGGCGGACTGGCTGAAGTCCTTCGACGCGGCGGGTATCCCGGCGGCCCCGATCAACGAGATCGACGACGTGTACGCGGACCCGTGGACCGCCGCGCGCGACCAGGTGGTCCGCCTCCCGCACCCGACGGTGGGAACGTATGTGGGGACGGGGTTCCCGGTGAAGGCCTCGGACACCCCGGCGCGCCCGACGTCGGCGCCGCCGACCTTGGGGCAGCACACCGCGGAGGTGCTGGCGGAGCTGGGCTACTCGGCGGAGGAGATCGCGGAGTTCCTGGACTGAATGGTACACCCAGTGTCGCGAAATGTGCACGATGGAGTGTTCGCGCTCCCCGCTTCGCCCTGGTAGGGATGGGGGAAGGACTGAGGAGGACCGATGTCAGCACAGCACGCCCTTTGGCACCCGTTCGCCGACATGGGCGCGGTCGACGGCGACCGGATGGTCATCACCCGCGGGGAGGGCTCCTACGTCTGGGACGACGCCGGCCGCCGGTACTTCGATGCCACCGCGTCGCTCTGGTACGCGAACTTCGGGCACGGGCGGCCCGAGATCACCGAGGCCGTCACCAGGCAGCTGCGGACCCTCGACTCGTACAACCTGTTCGGCTACAACGCGAACGAGCCCGCGATCGAGCTGGCCGACCGCGTCGCCGCGCTCGCGCCGACGCCGGGGTCGAAGGTCTTCTTCGGGTCGGGTGGCGGGGACGTCATCGACACCGCCGTGAAGCTCGCGCGGGCGTACTTCGCGCAGACCGGGCGGCCGGAGAAGACGCACGTCATCGGCCGCGCGCAGGGTTACCACGGCACGCACGGCTTCGGCACGGCCGTCGGCGGCATCCCGGCCAACGCGGCCGGCGTCGGGCCGCAGCCGCCGGAGTTCTCGCACGTGCCGTTCGACAGCGCTCCGGCGCTGGAAGCCGAGATCGAGCGGGTGGGCGCTTCGCGCGTCGCGGCCTTCTTCTGCGAGCCGGTGATCGGCGCGGGCGGGGTGCTGCTCCCGCCGGACGGCTACCTCGAGGAGGTGGCCGCGATCTGCCGCCGCCACGACGTGCTGTTCGTCGCGGACTGCGTGATCGCGGCGTGGGGCCGGCTCGGGACGTGGTTCGGCATCGACCGCTGGGCGGTCGAGCCGGACCTGATCACGACGGCGAAGGGCATCACCGGCGGCACGATCCCGCTGGGCGCCCTGGTGGTGGCCCCGCGGGTGGCCGAGCCGTTCTTCACGGGCAAGCCGGGCGCCCCGATCTTCCGCCACGGCGCGACGTACGCGGGCCACCCGGTCGCGTGCGCGGCCGGCCTGGCGACCCTGGACATCTACGAGCGCGACGGCCTGATCCCCCGCGGCCGCGAGCTGGAGAAGCCCCTGGCCGACGCGGTATCCGGGCTCGTCGGCCATTCCCTGGTGGCGGAGGTCCGGGCGGGGCTCGGGTTCCTGGCCGCGGTCGAGCTGACGGCGGAGGTCGTGGACGCCGACCCGGGCGCCCCGGTGAAGCTGCAGCGCGCGTGCCGCGACGAGGGCGTCATCGTGCGGAACCTCGGACGCGGTATCGCCGTGTCGCCGCCGCTGATCGCGGGAGAGGCGGAGCTGGATCTGCTGGCTTCGGCGCTCCCGAAGGCATTGGACCGCCTGGCGGCGCAGAGCTGACGCGGTGAACGACTCTTTCCTGTCCTCCGACGGCAGGAAAGAGTCGTTCGTGCCCGGAGTACCCGGCCGCGCCGCTCACGAAATGCAGAACTCGTTGCCCTCCGGGTCCGCCATCGTCACCCAGCTGTGCGGCCCTTGCCGCCCCCGGTGCAGGAACTTCGCCCCGCGTGACGTCAGCTTTTCCAGCGTGGCCTCGACGTTGTCCGCGCCGACCCACACGTCGATGTGGAGGCGGTTCTTCACCGTCTTCGGCTCCGGAACCTCCTGGAAGAGAATCCGCCGGGGTGGACCCCCGGGTGGCGAGTCCGGATGGCGGATCGCCGCCCCCGTCCGCCACACCAGCGACCCGTTGTACGTCCGGGTTTCCTCTTCCTTCGCGTACCCCTTCGCGATCATCTCGCGGATGAAGTCCTCGTCCGTCGGTTCCACCAGCCAGCCGAGCGTCTCGGCCCACCAGCCGGCGAGCACGTGCGGGTCGGCCGTATCCACCACTACCTGGAAGTCATGCGCCATACGGGCACGTTAACGACCGAGTCCGACATTTTCCGGAGCATCGGGTCCTCGGGCACGACCGTGAAGCGCCACTTGTCGACGCCGCCGCCCATGATCTCGGCGTAGCGGCGGGCGCCGTCGGCGTTGGCGAAACGCACCTGCTGGCCGTTCGTCAGGTGGGTGATCTTGACCGCCACAACAACCTCCCGAAGTCTGTGGGCCGGCCCAGGAGCTTCCCCCTCCGAGGCCGGCGAGCACAGTAGAACACATGTTCGACCGGGTGCGCCAGTGGATCCCCCGCGCAGGTGAGAACCCCAGGTCAGAGTGGTCGGATCATCGCCACGCGCGGCCAGGCGTCGAGGCCGCGGGCGGCCTCCGCGCGGCGGATCGCCCGCAGCCCGTCGCCGATTTCCGCGTCCGCCAGCACCCGGAACCGCAGCCGCTCGTAGTAGGGCGCGTTCCACGGCACGGCCGCGAACGTCGTGAGCGTCAGCGCCGGCAACCCGCGCGCGGCCGCCCACTCGGCGAGCGTCTCGATCAGCGCGCTGCCGAGCCCGCGCCGCGCGTGCGAGGGCCGCACCGAGACCTGCTCGACGTGCGCGTGCCCGTCGACGACTTCGGCGACGAGGTACGCCACCGGCCGGTCGGCGTCGTCCACGCTCACCCAGGCGCGGCCGTCGACCTGGTATCCCGCCAGCTCCTCGACCGAACCCGGGTCGTCGTCGGCGATCGCGGCCATGTCGACGGCCCGGAAGAGGCTGCCCGCCTCGCGTTCGACGTCGATCAACGCGGGCAGGTCGTCGGGGCGCGCGAGCCGGATCACGAACGCATTCGTACGCGCCCGGCCGGGATTTTCACAGCGAATAAGACGAAATCGTGCGCTGGATGCGGTTCGCGTACCCCTGCAGGGCGGTGATCGCGGTGTACCGCGCCTCGTCGGTGATCCGCGCGGCCGGGCCGGCCAGGCTCAGCACGGTCGGCCGCCGCCCGTAGGTGGGCACCGGCACCGAACACGCCCAGACGCCTTCGTCGATTTCCCCGGAACTGACCGAAAACCGGTTCTCCAGCGCGTGCTTGAGCTCGTCACGCACGTGCGCGCCCCGCTGCTCGACGATCGGTGCCAGCCGCCGCTCGCGCTCCATTTCCGGCAGCAGCGCGAGCAGCATCTTCCCCGACGCGCCGACGCCGAGCGGCACGGAATGCCCCGGCTCGAACGTGAACCGCATGGCGCGGTCGCACTCCACGCGATCCGCGCACACGGCGGCGTCGCCGAACTGCTGGAAGAGCATCACCGTCTCGCCGAGCTCGCGCGCGGCTTCCTCCATCGACGGTTTGGCCAGCCGCACGAGGTCGTTCGCCAGCTGCGCGGCGCGCGCGAGCGGCATCACCTGGCTGGTGAGGTGGTAGTGCCCGGCCCGGCCCTCTTCGAGCAGCTGCAGCTCCTTGAGCAGGGCGACGTAGCGGTAGGTCGTCGCGACCGGGGTGCCGATCGTCGCGGCGAGCTCGGCGACGCTGGCCTCCCAGCGACGTTCGGAAAAGGCGAGGAGCAGCTGGAGGACCTTCCGGGAACTGCTTGCGCCGGGGGTGCGGCGGGGAGCGGTGGTGGCGGGACCGTCAACGGCACTGGCGGCACTGACGGCAGGCGTCATCATGACCTCTCGGTGAGACAAAAACGACCTTCGCTATCACACGGGGTGAATAAATTAGCACGTTGTGTTAAACGAAGGCCAGCATTCTCGCCGCGGGTCAATTTCCACTCGAAATGCGCTGATTCACTTATTCTTGTAGTACTTCGGAGTGCTCAGCCCGCTCCAGAAACGGCGTCAGCAGGCCGGGGACGGTCCGGTCGGCCAGCGCGAGCCCGTCGGCCTCGCCGACGTCGAGCACGCGGTAGTGCCCCTTGCCCGCGGCGACCGGCGCGATGATCGTGACCAGCCCGGCCCGGCGCTGGAAGTACGAGCGTTCGACGACGACGCCGGTCATGCCGTCGCAGCGGACCGCCGCGGTGCCGCGGTCGAGCGACCCCGAGCGCGTCACGAGGTAGCGGCCGGTGAGGGCGTGCCCGAGGCCGCGGTAGCGGTCCCAGCCGACCAGCGCGGCGAACGGCACGAGGACGAGCGCGGCCTGCCACGGCCAGTCCGGCAGCGCCCCGAGCCACGCCAGGCCGTACAGCGCCGCGGCGAGCACCAGCACCCCGATGACGGCCCGGGAGAGCCGCCGGTACAGCGCCCGGCGCGGGTGGCGCACCAGCGGCGTCGCGGCCGGGTCCTCGCCGAGCACCTTCGCGACGACCTCGTGGGCTTTCGCGAGCGGCGCGGGCGGGAGCAGCAGCCCGCCGCTCTTGTCCGCGCCCTTGCCCTCGCGCAGGCCGCCGGCGATGGCGACGCAGCGGGCGCCGCCGGCCAGCCGCAGCGGCAGCGGCTCGCGGATTTCCACGCCGCGCAGGCGGTCCTCCTCGATCGACACCGAGCGCGTCGTGATCAGGCCGCGCCGGATGTGCAGCGTGCCGGCGGGCTCGCGGGTGAGCCGGAAGTTCCAGAACGACAGCACGTACCCGCCGATCGACAGCAGCGAGACGAGCACGAGCAGCCCGGCGGCGGCCAGCACCAGGCTCACCCACGTCGGGGTGTCGGCGAAGTGCCCGACGACCGTCTGGACCAGCGAAAACTGGATCGGGTCGAAGTGCAGTTCGTGCGCGAAGTGGTAGACGGTGCCGACGGCGGCGCCGACCACCGCCAGCCCGGACAGCGTGAACGGCGCGTACCGCAGCCACTTCTTGTCGACGACGGCGACGACCTGCTCGGGCGGCGCGGGGGCGGCTTCGGTCTCCGTCTCCACGGCCTTGCGGTGCAGCAGGAGCGTCCGCAGCCGCTGCGCTTCGGCGATCGTGACGGCGTCGAGGACGAGTTCGTCCTTGCCCGGCCCCTTGCCGCCCGAGTGCCGCCCGGTGCCGATGCGCGCGGCCGCCAGCTTGAACAGCCGGTGCTTCGGCTCGGAGGTGACGTCGACCGTGCGGATCCGGTCGCGGGGGATGGCGCGCTGCTTGCGCAGCAGCAGCCCGGTGTGCCACTCGATCTGGGTTCCGGTGATCCGGTAGCGCGAAGTCAGCACGTGCGAGACCCCGGTGAACACGGCGATCGCGGTGAAGATCAGACCGACCCACTGCCACGGCTCGCCCTGCCCGACGAGCAGCGCGCCCAGCAGCACCGGCAGCGAGCGCACCAGGTCCAGCACCGGCCGGATGAGCAGCATGCGCCGGTCCAGGCGGTGCCACGGCGCGTCCTGCGTCCCCTCGGCGGGAGGCGTCACGAGGGCTTCGGTACTGCTCATGTCGCGTCGCCCCGGACGGCCTGCGTGGTCTTCGTGAGCTCGTCGGCCAGCTCGAGCGCGCGGTCGTGCCGCAGGCCCGCGATGCGCAGCGGGCCCGCCGCGGACGCCGTCGTCACGGTGATCTTCGCCAGCCCGAAGAGCTGCTCGAAGGGGTCGCGCTCGATGTCGACGGTCTGGATCCGCGACACCGGCGCGATCCGCCACTCCTGCTTCAGCCAGCCGGCCTGGGTGTAGACGGCCTCGCCGGTGACCTCCCAGCGGTGCACGCGGTAGCGCCACTGCGGCATCACGACGAGGTGCAGCGGAGCGAGCACGCACGAGATGATCAGCGTGACGTCGAGGAACGACGGTGGATCGTCGCTGGTCACGACGATGACCGTCTGCACCCCGATCAGCACGATCCACAGGAGCGCGGCGGTCACCGTCCAGTAGCCGATGGCCCGCCGGCTGACCCGGTGCGCGGGCGGCCGCAGCCGCAACGCCGCTGTGTTCGTACTGTGTTCGGTCACAGGTCAAGCGTGCCCGATCGGCGCCTTGCGTGCCCACGACATGTGTCATCGAAGTTTCATCGAGGCCGATCCGGTCCGGCCTCCATCGCATGCCGTTACGATCGGCCACACCGTCGGAGGAATGGATTCGCCGTCGGGGTGTGTTGTGCTTGAAGGATTGACTTGTCAGCGAGCAGGAGGACCCGGTGGGACCCGATCCCGACGACCTGTACGAGGTGGACTCGGACGTCCCCGACCTGACCGGGGCGGTGCTGATGCACCACTTCGAAGGGTTCATGGACGCCGGTTCGGCGGGCCGTCTGCTGGCCGAGCACCTGCTCGCCGGCGAGCACCGGGTGGTCGCGCGCTTCGACGTCGACCGGCTCATCGACTACCGCTCGCGCCGGCCGACGATGACCTACGCCGTGGACCACTGGGAGGACTACGACGCGCCGGAACTGGTCGTCCACCTGCTGCACGACGGCGACGGGACGCCCTTCCTCCTGCTGTCCGGCCCGGAACCCGACCACGACTGGGAGCGGTTCTGCCGCGCGGTCCGGAACCTGATCGAACGCTGGGGCGTCCGGCTCACCGCCGGTTTCCACGGCATCCCGATGGGCGCGCCGCACACCCGCCCGCTCGGCGTCACGGTGCACGCGACCCGGCAGGACCTGGTCGGCGAGCACCAGCCGCTGCCGAACCGGCTGCAGGTGCCGGGCAGCCTGGCCGCGCTGCTGGAGTACCGGCTCGGCGAGTGGGGCCACGACGCCATCGGGTTCGCCGCGCACGTGCCGCACTACCTGGCGCAGTCGACGTACCCGGCCTCGTCGCTGGTCGTGCTCGACGCCCTGAGCCGCTCGACCGGCCTGAGCCTGGCCGAAGGCGAACTGCGCACCGCGGCGGAGCTCGCCGACGCCGAGATCAACCGCCAGGTCGCGGAGTCCGACGAGGTCGCCGACGTCGTCCGCGCGCTCGAGCGGCAGTACGACACGTTCATCGAGGCTTCCGAGCGGGGTTCGCTGCTCGCCGAATCGGTCGAGCACATGCCGACCGCGGAGGAGCTCGGGTCCCAGTTCGAGCGGTTCCTGGCCGAGCAGAACGGCGGCGACGGCCCGGAGCGCTGATGACGCGCTACGACGAGATCGGCGTCGGCTACGCGCGGGGGAGGCGAACCGACCCGCGGTGGCTGACGCCGGTGCTCGACGCGCTCGGCTCGGCCGCTTCCGTGCTCGACGTCGGTTCCGGGACGGGGTCGTACGAGCCGCCCGCGCGGCGCGTCGTCGCGGTGGAGCCGTCGGCGGAAATGATCCGGCAACGGCGTCCTGACGCCGCGCCGGTGGTGCGGGCGGTCGCCGAGGCGTTGCCGTTCGCCGACGGTGCCTTCGACGCGGCTCTGGCGGTGCTGACCGTGCACCACTGGCGGGACTGGCGCCGCGGTCTCGACGAGCTTCGCCGGGTCGCTTCCCGGCAGGTCGTCCTCGCCTACGACACCGCGCTGCACAACGACTTCTGGCTCGTGCGGGAGTACGTGCCGGAGGTGGCCCTGCTCGAACGGTCGCGTCCCTCGGCACCGGAGATCGCGGACTTCCTGGGCGCGGCTTCGGTCGTCGAGCTGCCGGTGCCGTGGGACTTCACGGACGGCGTGTTCCCGGCCCACTGGCGCCGTCCGGAGGCCTACCTCGATCCGGCGGTCCGGCGGTCGTGCTCGGCGCTCGCGCAGACGTCGCCCGAGGCGGTGCTCCGGGGAATGGCCCGATTGCGGGCCGATCTGGAGTCCGGGCGGTGGCACGAGGAGCACGCGGAGCTGCTGACCCGGACGGAGTGGGACGCGGGGTTCCGGCTCATCGTGCGGTGAGGCGAGGTACCGTCCCGGGTCCTCGATCGGGTGGTGGAGTTCGAGATCCGCAGCCGGCGCGACATCGTCTACTCCGGCGATCAGGACGCCGCGCTGGAAAGCAACGTCTTCGCCCGCGACGATCTGCCGGACGTCCCGGGTGCCGAACCGGTCGTCGGCCCCACGGCTGCGCGCGGGCAGCATCGTGCACTTCGACGAGTTCTTCGACTTCCCCGGCTGGAAGCGGCACGAGTACCGCGCCTGGACGGAGTACGTCGCCTACCTACAGCGACAACCAGGTGACGGTGAAGATCACGAAGCCGTAGGCGGCCCGTCGAGGATTTCGCGCAGCTCCAGCGTGCCGACCTCGGCCCACGGGTGCCGCGACGCGACCTCGAGGGCCGTCGACCGGTCCGCGCATTCGAGGATGTTGTAGCCGCCCACCTGCTCCTTGGTCTCGGCGAACGGGCCGTCGGTCAGCAGCACTTCGCCGTCGCGCACCCGGATCGTCTTCGCCTCGGCCGGCGGACGCAGGCCCGTGCCGGCCTGCCGGACGCCGCGCCGTTCGGCCTCGGCGGCCCATTCGTGGCAGCGCCGCGCCATCTCCGGGCCGGCCGCCGCCGCGGCGCTTTCGTCACCGCACAGCAGGAGCAGGTATCGCACGGCGTCAGCATGCCACGCGGGCTCAGCCGTGGCAGCCTGCTTCGTTCAGCGGGCCGAACGACGGCAGGACGAGCCCGCACAGGTAGCCGTCGACCCACCGGCCGTTCCCGGAGAGGTTGGTGCCGAGCCGGACCAGCGGCGCGAACGCCCGGATGCCGGCGGCGAGCGCGTCCTGGTTGCGCTGCAGCATCGACGTCAGCTGGTCGAGCTGGGTGAGCAGCGGACCCAGCCGCGTGTCGTTGTCGCTGATCAGCCCGGACAGTTCGGTGGCGAGCCGGCGCGAGCCGTCGAGCAGGGAGCTGATCGCCTGTTCGCGGTCGCCGACCTCGGCGAGCAGCTGGTTCCCGTCGTCGAGGAGCTGCCGCACGGCGGCGTCGCGGTCGACGAGCGTCTGCGAGACCACCCGCGTGTTGCCCAGCAGGGTGGCGAGCTGCTGGTCGCGCGTGGCGAGCGTGTCCGACAGCCGCGACAGTCCGGTGAGCGCCGCGCGGACGCTCTGCGGGGTGTTCGCCAGCGTCGCCGACAGCGTGTCGAAACTCTTCGCCAGCCGGGTGGTGTCGATCCTGTCCACAGTGGACGACAGCTCCCCGAACGCCGCGAGGATGTCGTAGGGAACGCTGGTGCGCGACCGCGGGATCGGCTTGCCGGGGTCGAGCGTCCCGTCGCCCTGCGGGTCCAGCGCGAGGTACTTCTGGCCGAGCACGGTCTTCAGCCGGATCGCCGCGCCTGTCGTGTCACCCAGCCACGCGCCCTTGACCCGGAAGGAAATCAGCACGTGGTCGCCGCGCAACTCGACGTCCGAGACGCGGCCGACCTCGACCCCAGCGATGCGGACGTCGTTGCCCTCGGACACGCCGGCCGCCTCGGTGAACTCGGCGGCGTAGGTGGTGCCGTCACCGATCACGGGCAGGGAGCGCGCGTTGAGCGCCGTGAGCACGCCCAGCGCCAGCACGGTCAGGCCGGCGAACGCCGTCCGGACCGGGGCGTCGGCGGCCCGACGTGGTGACATGGCGGCAAGAGTGACGCAGGCCACGCCGGGTCGCCAGCCGAGTCCCCCGATGAGACGAAGATCGTCGCCTCACGCCGACGTGAGCGCGGGGTACTCACGATATTCCAGCGCGTTGGCCGCGCGATCGGTCATCCAGGTGAACACCCTGCCGAACAGCCGCGTGCTCAGCATCCGGTAGGCGCGGTTGCGGCTGCGGATCTTCGCGGCGGTGCGCGGCGCGAGGAAGTTGCCCGAGCCCCTGCCGTTCTTCTGCCCGACCGTGGCCGGCTTGCGGAGGCGCTCCTCGTACTTCGCGAACGCCGTCACGTGGTCGCCGCCGGCCGCCGCGAGCTCGCCGGCCAGCACCTGGGCGCCCATCATCGCGAGGCCGGTGCCGGAGCCGCCGGGGCCGGCGCACCACGCGGCATCGCCGAGCAGCACGACCCGGCCCTTCGACCAGCGGCCGAGGTGGATCTGGCTGATCGAATCGACGTACAGGTCGTCCGCGTCCGGCAGCGCCTCGAGGAGTTTCGGCGTTTCCCAACCGGTGTCCGCGAAGAGCCGCGCGACCAAGGCACGCTGCTCGTCGGGGGTGCGGCGGCGGAACTCGACGCCGTCGGCGGCGAAGACCAGGCCGACGTGCAGCCGGTCCGGGAGGCGGTGGCTGCCGACGGTCAGGCCACGGCCGGGCTCGTTGTACATCACGCTCGCGTGGTCGAGCCCGAGGTGGTTGGGGGCGGTGAACCCGGCGATCCCGAATCCGAGGTCGCGGCGGAAGCCCTCTTCGGGCCCGAAGGCGGCGGCCCGCACGCCGGAGTGCACGCCGTCGGCCCCGACGACGAGGTCGAACCGCCGTGGCGCGCCGTGGCGGAAGGTGACGTCGACGCCGCCCGCCGTCTCGGTCAGGCTCGTGACGCGGTCGCCGAAGACGTACTCGGTGTAGTCCTTGGTGTGCTCGTAGAGGATCCGCGCGAGGTCGCCGCGGAGGATCTCGACCTCCCCGCTCCAGGCGGCGCCGGGCACGGTCAGCTGGGGCCGCGCGTCGAGGCCGAGCACGGTCTGGTCGCCCATGGCGGTCTCGAAGCGGTGGACGTCGTCGAGGATGCCCATCGCCCGCAGGAGCTTGACCTGCTCACCCCGGAAGTCGACGGCCTGCCCGCCGGGCCGCAGCGCGGGCGCGGTCTCGACGACGGTCACGCGGTAGCCGTGGCGGTGCAGCCAGTAGGCCGCGGACGGGCCGGCGATGCTGGCCCCGGACACGAGCACGGTCTTCGTTGTCATCGGAGTGTCCTCTCGGGTCGGTGCTGATGACCCCAAGGTGCTCCGCCGCGCTGACGGTCCACGCACGATCCGCTGACCGTCCGGCCGGTGGTGTCCGGTTCGAGTGGCTAGCATGGCGCGCGTGGACCGCTCCGCCGCAGACCGGATCCCGCAGGACGGCGAGGATGCCGCCGTCGAGGCGCGCATCCTCAACGCCGCCGCGCACCTCGTCGCCGACGAGGGCTTCGGCCGGCTGAAGCTCGGCGCCGTCTGCGCGCGGTCCGGCTACGCGCGGTCCGTCATCTTCCAGCACTTCGGTGACAAGGACGGGCTCGGCCAGCGGCTGGTCGAGTACGCCGTCGAGGAGTTCACCACCGCCTACAGCGAGGCCGTCGCGGCCCGGACCGGTTCGGCCACCGCGACGCCGATGGACATGCTGCGCGCGCTGCTCGACATCATCTTCGAGCTGATCCGCACGATGCCGACGCTCAACCAGGCCTTCCTGGCGTGCTGGGGCGACGCGGCGGCGGAGTACTCGGCCCTGCGCGGCGCGCTGACCGAGGCCGACCGCCGGTTCCGGTTCGCCATCGCCCAGACCCTGGCCAGCGGCGTCGCGGACGGCTCGATCACCGGGGTCCGCGACGCCGACGCGTACGCGGGAGCGCTGCTGGCGCAGCTGCGGGGCATCTCGATGCAGGCGCTGATCGACCCCGACGGCGTCGACCTGCGCGGGGTCCGCAGCGAACTGGAGCGCAGCATCGATCGGCTGGCCGCGGGGTACCGCGGCAGCCTCTAGAGCGCGAACACGATCCCCCGCAGCACGATCACCCCGATGAAGACCAGCGTGAAGGCGAGGTCGAGGGAGATCCCGCCGATCCGCACCGGCCGCACGACCCGCCGCACCGGCCCGATGACCGGCTCGGTGGCCGAGTAGGCCAGGCTCCGCGCGCGCCGCGTCCACGGCGGGCTGTCGGCCAGCATCCCCACCCAGTCCAGCACCATCCGCGCGATCAGCACGAGCAGGTACAGGCTCAGCGCGAAGCCGAGCAGTGTCCCTAGTGCACCCATGGTTCCTCCTTGTCCCCCTGACAACGCCCGGAGGCGCACGGCAGTGCCGGATCCGTCCGGTTCACAGGTTCTCGACAGGATCGCCCGCCCAGCGCCGGATGGCGAACCGGCTGCCGTCGCGCCGGACTTCCGCCGCGCCCGGGCCGGCGAAGTGGGCCGGGACGACGAGCTCGCGGTTGTCGGCGGCGCGTTCGAGGACGCGGCGCCGGGTGGCGGCGGCTTGCTGTGCGTCTTCGCAGAAGCAGCTGCTGTGCTGGGGTTCGAGGATCTGGACGGGGCTGTGCAGGAGGTCGCCGACGAAGACGGCGCGGTCTCCACCGGAGGCCAGGCGGACGACGGACGAGCCGGGCGTGTGACCGGGCGCGGGTTCGAGGGTCAGGTTGCGGTCGATGCGGTGCTTTCCCTCCCACAGCACGGCTTTGCCGAGCACGGGGGCGATGCTGTCGGCGTAGACGAGCAGGCTGCCTTCGCGGCGCAGCTGGTCGTGCGCGGTGCGCGGGGCGGGCCGCCGGTGGGCGTTGCGCGGGTCGAAGTACGCCTGGTCGGCGCGGGGGATCAGGTACGTGGCGTTGGGGAAGGCCGGCACCCATTCGCCGTTGCGCAGCAGGGTGTTCCAGCCGACGTGGTCGTAGTGGATGTGGGTGTTGACGACGACGTCGACGTCTTCGGGCCGGACACCGGCAGCCTGGAGCCGGCTGAGGAAGTCCGTCGTCAGGTGGTCGAACAGCGGGATCTGCGGGCGGTCGCGGTCGTTGCCGACGCCGGTGTCGACGAGGATGGTCCGGCCTTCGCTGCGCAGCACCCAGGTCTGGACGGCGCCGCGGTAGCCGCCCGTGTCGGGGTTCCAGTGGTCGGGCGCGAGCCAGCGGGCGTTGTCCTGCCAGAGCTCGGGCGGGCTGGGGACGATGGTCCGGGCGGGGGCGATCTCGCCCTGCCACTCGAGGACCCTCACGACTTCGACGTCACCGATGTGCATACCTTCACTCTGACGCTCTCGCTTGAGCTTTCCAATGTCTTGACTGCTCACTTTGATGCGCGATCGTCTTATACTGGCGACGTGGACCTGTTGAGTGACGCGATCACCGCGGTACGGATCGGGCAGCCGACGTCGAACCGGCTGAGCGCCGGCGCCGAGTGGTGCTACGGCTTCGCGCCGTACGAGGGCGCGGGCTTCCACGTGCTGCTGCGCGGCAGCGGCTGGCTGATCCCGGCCGACGGCGAGCCGGTACCCCTGGGCGCGGGCGACGTGGTCCTGGTCCCGCACGGCAGCGCGCACACGCTGTCGTCGCGGCCGGACGCGTCGGGCGCGGTGCCGTTCGAGACGGCGGTCCCCGAGCCGGACGGCCGGACGGAGTTCCTGTGCGGCAAGTACCGCCTGTCCCAGGCGCGCCGCCACCCGGTGCTGGCGAGCCTGCCGGAGGTGGTGCACATCCCCGCCCGGGTCGGCGGTGCCCCGGAACTCCGGGCGGCGATCGAGCTGCTCGGCGCGGAGGCGACTTCGCACCGCCCGGGCTCGGCGACCGTCCTCACCGGTCTGCTGGACGTGGTGCTGGTGTACCTGATCCGCGCGTGGCTGGAAGGAAACCCGGGCGAGGGCTGGCCCCAGGCGTTGCACGACCCCGCGATCGCGGCGGCGCTGGAGGCGTTGCACGGGAATCCCGAGGTGCCGTGGCGCATCGAGGACCTGGCATCTCGGGCGGGCCTGTCCCGTGCGACGCTCGCCCGCCGGTTCACGGCGTTGACGGGCCGTCCGCCGATGGCGTACTTGACGTGGTGGCGCCTGACCACGGCGGCGCGTTTGCTGCAGGACACCGATCTTCCGTTGCCGTCGATCGCTTCGAGGGTCGGCTATGGCTCGCCTTTCGCGTTTTCGCACGCGTTCAAGCGTGAGTTCGGTGTCGCACCGGGAAACTACCGGCTAGGGTCACGATCATGAAGCCTGTTTCCGCAGCGGACCTCGACGCGTCGATCGCTTGCCTCGCCGAGGGTTTGCGCCCGGCGGCGACGAAGGACTGGACGACGGCGGCGGGCACGGGCGACCTGGACGCGTGGCACACGGCGGAGCACATCGGCGACTGTTTGCTGTCGTACGCGGCTCAGGTGGTGTCCCGCCGTCCCAGCGGTTACGTGCCTTTCCTTGCGGTGCTGGAAAAGGGGGTCCCCGCGGCCGAGGCGCTGGAGTTCGCGCTGACGGGTAGCACGATCCTCGCGGCGGTGGTCCGCACGGCGTCCCCGGAGGCGCGCGCGTACCACCCGACGGGCACGGCGGACCCGGCCGGCTTCGCGGCCATGGGCTGCGCGGAGGTATTGGTCCACGGCGAGGACATCGCGCGCGGCCTGGGTCTGGCGCTGGACCCACCCCGCCCGGTTTGCGCGCTGGTGATGGCGAGGCTGTTCCCCCACCTGGGCGACGTTTCGGACCTGGACCCGTGGACGGCGCTGCTGTGGGCCATGGACCGCGTGGAGGTCCCGGGCCGTCCGAAGCAGACGGGGTGGCGCTGGCACGGGGCACCGCTGGAGAAGTGAGACGCGAAAAAGCCCCTGTCGCGATGCTGCCGACAGGGGCTGACTGGCCGTTGTGCAAAATGTGCCCTCGGCAGGATTCGAACCTGCGACACCTGCCTCCGGAGGGCAGTGCTCTATCCCCTGAGCTACGAGGGCCCATCGCTGGGCGACTCCGAAAGCTTAGCGCATCCTCCGGACCTCTCGCGGGCAGGTGGTCCCATCCAAGAACCCGCTGGTCAGCGGAATGGAAGTTGGTCCATTAGCCGGGACGTCGCTAGCGTGGGAAGCCCACCTGAAGGAGCCGAGATGGTCAAGCCGTTCCAGGTCTCACTCGATGAGGCCGATATCGCGGACCTGCGGGAGCGGCTTCGGCGGACTCGGTGGCCCGAGGCCGAGACCGTCCAGGACTGGTCGCAGGGCGTGCCGCTCTCCTACGTCCGGGAACTGTGCCGGGACTGGGGTGAGGAGTACGACTTCGGGTTCGCCGCCCGGCTCAACGCCTTCCCGCAGTTCCGGGCCGAGGTCGATGGCGTCGGGCTGCACTTCGTGCACCTGCGGTCGCCGGAGGCCGATGCGCTGCCGCTCGTGCTGACCCACGGGTGGCCCGGGTCCGTTCTCGAGTTCCTCGACGTCTTCGGGCCGCTCGCGGACCCCGCGAAGTACGGCGGGGATCCCGCGGACGCCTTCCACGTCGTCGCTCCGTCGCTGCCCGGGTTCGGGTGGAGCGACAAGCCCGCGCTGAAGATCGCACGGGTCGCCGAGCTCTTCGACCAGCTCATGCAGCAGCTCGGCTACGACCGCTACGGCGCGCAGGGTGGCGATTGGGGTGCCGCCGTCTCGAACGCCCTCGCGCGGTCCGGGCGGGTCGCCGGGGTGCACGTCAACTTCGCGCCGGTGCGGATGGACCAGGACGATCCGACGCCCGCGGAGCGGCGGGCCCTCGCCGACCTCGAAGAGTTCCGGCGCTCCGGGGCCGGCTACTCCGCCCAGCAGGCGACCCGGCCGCAGACGCTCGGCTACGGCCTCACCGACTCGCCCGCCGGCCAGGCCGCCTGGATCGCCGAGAAGTTCTGGGCCTGGACCGACAACAAGGGCCACCCGGAGGACGCCGTCGACCGGCAGAGGATCCTCGACGACATCTCCGCCTACTGGTTCACCGCGACGGCGGCGTCGTCGGCTCGGATGTACTGGGAGAACAACGACCGCGACCTGTCCACAGTAGACGTTCCGGCCGGGGTTTCGGTGTTCCCCAAGGAAATCGTCCGGCCGTCGCGGCGGCAGGCCGAGCAGCGCTACACCGATCTGCGGTGGTTCGAGGAGCTGCCCGTCGGCGGGCACTTCGCCGCGCTCGAGCAGCCCGGGCTGTTCGTCGAGCAGGTGCGCGGCTTCTTCCGGCTGGTGCGCTAGGCGAGCCAGCCGCTCGTCAGGCGCTGGGCGGCCGAACCGTCGCGGTCTCCGCGTAGGGGCCGGCCTCGGCGAAGAGTCGCTCGTCGACGCCGAAGTAGTTCGCGAACTCCGTCGCGACCGCGCCCGGCTCGACGACGCACACGGTGACGCCTGGGCCGCGGCGACCGGCGCGAGCGACTCCATCAAGCCTTCGACGGCGAACTTCGCCGCGCAGTACGCCTCGTTGAACGGCTGGCCGACCGCGCCGCCGAGCGGGCGCTGGGTTTCGCGGCCGAACTGCTCACGGCGCTCGGCCCGCACGATCGCGTGAAGCTGCGCGATCTGCGCGGCGAATGGTCGACGTCGAAGCGTGACTGTCCGCACGCTGGGAAACCCCTCCTGGTGGATTGGGCGCGATCGGCGCGCGGAGTAGCTTTCGAGTGGGTGAACTTAGGCTGCCCTCTGTTGCACATATGCGCATCCGACTATATGTTTGGCTTCGACGGTGACCCGGGAACGGAGGCGGAATGGGACACGGCCACGGACACGGCCAGGCGGTCGCGCCGGCGAGCGCGTCGGGCCGGTACGTGCGGAGCCTGACCATCGCCCTCGGCATCGGCGCCGGCTTCATGGTGCTCGAGTTCATCGTCGGATTCACGACCGGCTCGCTGGCCCTGATCTCCGACGCGGCGCACATGTTCACCGACGTCCTCGGGGTCGGCATGGCGCTCGCCGCGATCATCCTGGCGCGGCGCACCGGTCCCACGGTCAGCCGCACGTTCGGGCTCTACCGCGCGGAGGTGCTGGCCGCCCTGGCCAACGCGGTCCTGCTGTTCGGGGTCGCGGGGTACGTCCTCGTCGAAGCCGTCGGCCGGATCAGCGACCCGCCCGCGGTGCCCGGCCTGCCGGTGCTGCTGGCCGCCACGGCCGGCCTCGTGGCCAACATCGTGTCGTTCGCCGTGCTGCGCTCGGGTGCGAAGGAGAGCCTCAACGTCCGCGGCGCCTACCTCGAGGTGCTGGCCGACCTCATCGGCTCGGTCGGCGTGCTGCTCAGCGGCGCGCTGACGCTGCTGACGGGCTGGCGTTACGCCGACCCGATCATCGGTGTCGCGATCGGGCTGTTCGTGCTGCCCCGCACGTGGACGCTGGCCCGCCGCGCGCTGCGCATCCTGTTCCAGCACGCGCCCCAGGGCGTCGACGTCGGCGCGATCAACGCCGAGCTGGCCGCGCTCCCGGGCGTGGCGGACGTGCACGACCTGCACGTCTGGACGCTGACTTCGGGGATGGAGGTGGCTTCGGCGCACCTGACGCTGGCGCCGCCCGCGCAGCAGTCGGACGTGCTGACGGAGGCGCAGAACCTGCTGGCTTCGCGGTACGCGATCGAGCACGCGACGCTGCAGGTGGAAGCGCCGCACTGTGCGCGGCGCTGCCAGGAACTCAGCTGGTAGTCAGGGGAGTGGCTGGGCGCCCCGGCCCGAAAGCATCAGCTTCATCTGGTCCATCTCCGCGCCCTGCGACGTCAGGATGCTCCGGACCAGCGCCTGCAGCGCGGTCATGTTCGAATGCCCCGCCGCGTACTGGGCCATCGAGGTTCCGCCCTGGTGGTGGCGGAGCATCAGCTGGAGGAAGTACACGTCCAGCGCCTTGCCCGACAGCGACCGCAGCTTGGCCAGCTCCGCCTCGGTCGCCATGCCCGGCATCAGGGCGCCGGCGCCCGGGTTGACCGAGGACGTGCCCATCGCCATGCCGTCGTGGCCGGCCATCGGTTCCGTCATCCACTTCATCGGCGCGCCGATCGCCTGCTCCGGCTGGTCCCACAGCATGAGCCAGCCCTTCATCCGGCCGACCTGCTCGAGCTGCGTGCGCTCGATGTCGAAGGCCAGCTGGCGGATCTCCGGGTCGGTCGAGTGGTCGCGGGCCCAGCCGGCCATCGTGACGGCCTGCAGGTGGTGCGTCGACATGTCCTGCGCGAAGCCGACCTCGACGGACCCGGCGGCCGGGGTGCCGGCCGCCGGGTCGCCGTCGATGGTGCGGGTGAGGAACATCCCCGCCGTCGCGCCGATGAGCAGCACCGCGAGCAGTGTTCCGCCGATGATCACCCAGCGGGACCAGGTCGGCTGCTCGGGAGCTTCGACGTCGAGGTCGGCTTCGGTGCTCACTTGGTGGGGGTCGCCGAAGGCGCCGGGGCGCCGGTCGAGGGGACGGGCTGCTGGCTCATGCCACCGGTCTGCTGGTCGGCCTGCGCGCCCGTGCTGCCCTTGTAGTCCATCGGCTTGGCGTCCGGGCCCGGCTTCGACGGGTCGAACGGCGGCGGGTTGTCCGGGTCGAACTGGCCCGGGCCGAGGGCGTCACAGGACGCGCCGACCTCGGGGTAGACGCCGTTCGGGTTGCTGCGCAGCGCCGCGATGAACTCGTCGATGCGGGCGTCGTCGGCCTTGTCCAGCTTCAGCTGGTGCCCCCACGACTGCAGGGAGATCGGCTTGTCGAGACCCGGGTACGGCGACAGCATCGTGTACGGCTTGCCCTCGGCGCGGACCTTCAGCAGGTTCAGCGCGTCGCCGCTGATCTGCTGCGGGTTGTAGGCGATCCAGACGGCGCCGTGCTCCAGCGCGTGGACCATGTTCTCGGTCCGGACCGCGTTCGGGTACACCGTGCCGGTGCAGGTGGCCCAGTAGCCGTCGTGCGGGCCGCCGAACGGCGGGGTCTTGTCGTAGGCGACGCGCTCGGTCGGGAGCACGTGCACGCTGCCCGTGTAGGTCGCGGTCACCACGCCGGGGATGCGCTTCGAGGGGTCGGGGTCCGACGCGGTCGGCGCGAACGACGCAGCGGCGGCCTCGCGGTCCTTCTGCTCACGCTTCGGCGCCGACTGCACCATGTAGTAGATGATCACCGAGGCGGCCAGTGCCACGATGGCGACGACGGCGATGATCGTGCCCCACGGCGTGCCCTTCTTGCTCACCACGGAACCGCGGGCCGCCTTCACCGCCGACCCCTTTTTCCGAGTTGTCCCGTTCGCCATGGCTCCCGCGTTCTCCCTCTGGTGGCTGCGGACGGATTCCCGCCCGGGCCAGTGTAGAGACCGGCCGTCTGATCACCGTTAACGCCTCACACACCCACCCGCCGTGACGTGGCCGAGACCGCTGAAAGCGTCCGACCTGGGCACACCTAGAATTCGGCAGGTGACTCCCGCCGCTCTCGCCGACCTGGTCCGCAGCTCCGCCGTGCAGGTGCTCGCCGCACGCGGCATCGACGACGCCGTGCTGCCGGAGCAGGTGACCATCGAACGCCCGCGCAACCCCGACCACGGCGACTACGCGACGAACCTGGCCCTCCAGGTGGCCAAGAAGGCCGGGCTGAAGCCGCGCGACTTCGCCGAGGCGCTCGCCGAGGCGGTCGCGGCCACCGACGGCGTCGCCTCCGCCGAGGTGGCGGGCCCCGGCTTCCTCAACTTCCGGCTCGCCGCGGCCGCGCAGGGCGACATCGTGCGCCAGGTGCTCGACGCCGGCGCCGCGTTCGGCCGCGGCGACGCGCTGGCCGGCACGAAGATCAACCTCGAGTTCGTCTCGGCGAACCCGACCGGCCCGATCCACCTGGGCGGCACCCGCTGGGCCGCGGTCGGCGACGCGCTGGGCCGGGTGCTGGGCGCGCAGGGTGCGGACGTCACCCGCGAGTACTACTTCAACGACGCCGGGGCCCAGATCGACCGGTTCGTCCGGTCCCTGATCGCCGCCGCGAAGGGCGAGCCCGCGCCGGAAGACGGCTACGCGGGCGGCTACATCAACGACATCGCCGCCGAGGTCATCAAGGCCGAGCCGAGCGCGCTGTCGCTGCCGGAGGAACAGCGCCACGAGACGTTCCGCCGGATCGGCATCGAGCTGATGTTCACCGAGATCAGGGAGAGCCTGCACGAGTTCGGCACCGACTTCGACGTCTACTTCCACGAGAACTCGCTGCACGAGTCGGGCGCGGTCGACGCCGCCGTCCAGCAGCTGAAGGACTCCGGGAACCTGTACTTCAACGACGGCGCGTGGTGGCTGAAGTCGTCGGAGTACGGCGACGACAAGGACCGCGTCGTCATCAAGCAGGACGGCAACCCGGCCTACATCGCCGGCGACCTGGCCTACTTCAAGGACAAGCGCAACCGCGGCTTCGACCTGTGCATCTACATGCTCGGCGCGGACCACCACGGCTACATCGCCCGCCTGAAGGCCGCGGCCGCCGCGTTCGGCGACGACCCGGCGACGGTCGAGGTGCTGATCGGCCAGATGGTCAACCTGGTCAGCGACGGCAAGCCGGTGCGGATGTCCAAGCGCGCGGGCACCGTGATCACCATGGAGGACCTCGTCGAGGCCGTCGGCGTCGACCCGGCCCGCTACGAGCTGATCCGGTACTCCGTGGACTCCACTTTGGACGTCGACCTGGACCTGCTGCGCAAGCACTCCAACGACAACCCCGTCTACTACGTCCAGTACGCGCACGCGCGGCTGGCGTCCCTGCAGCGCAACGCGGCCGACCTCGGCCTCAAGTCCGGTTCGGACGTCGATTTCGGACTGCTGACGCTGCCCGCCGAGGGCGACCTGATCCGCACCATCGGCGAGTTCCCGGAAACCGTGCGCCGCGCCGCCGAAATGCGGGAGCCGCACCGGATCGCGCGCTACCTCGAAGAACTCGCGGGCGCCTACCACAAGTTCTACACCGTGGGCCGCGTGCTGCCCATGGGCGACGAAGAGGCGACCCCTCTGACGTACGCCCGGCTCGCGCTGTGCGAGGCCGCCCGCCAGGTGCTGGCGAACGGCCTCGCCCTCCTCGGTGTTTCGGCTCCGGAACGGATGTAAGAAATGGCTCACCCCGCGGGCCCCAGGCACGCCGACGTCTACCCCCACGCCGACACCTCCGGGCTCCAGCCGTCCGGGGTCGAGGAACTCGACAACCTCCCCGCGAAGGTCTGGCCCCGCAACACCTTCCGCGCCGCCGACGGCGTCGTGCGGATCGCCGGGGTCGACGTCCGCGAGCTCGCCGAGAAGCACGGCACGCCCCTGTTCGTGGTCGACGAGGCCGACTTCAAGTCCCGCTGCGCGGACTACGCCGAGGCGTTCGACGACCCGTCGCTCGTGCACTACGCGTCGAAGGCGTTCCTCTCCATCGAGATCGCCCGCTGGGTGGCCGAGCAGGGGCTGAGCCTCGACGTCTGCAGCGGCGGCGAGCTCGCCGTGGCGCAGCGCGCGAACTTCCCGGCCGAGCGGATCACCTTCCACGGCAACAACAAGTCACCCGCGGAGCTCGAAGCGGCGATCGTCGCCGGGGTCGGCACGATCGTGCTCGACTCGTACTTCGAGATCGCCCGGCTGGCCGACATCGCGGCGCGTCACGACGTCGTGCAGGCGGTGCTCATCCGGGTCACCGTCGGCGTCGAGGCGCACACCCACGAGTTCATCGCGACCGCCCACGAGGACCAGAAGTTCGGGTTCTCGCTGGCTTCCGGCGACGCGGCCGAGGCGGTGCGCCGGGTCCTCAACGCGCGCTCGCTCAAGCTCGTCGGCCTGCACAGCCACATCGGCTCGCAGATCTTCGACGCCGACGGCTTCGAGGTCGCCGCCCGCCGCGTCGTCGGGCTGCTCGCCGACCTCGCCAAGGAGCACGGCCCCGAGCTGCTCGACCAGCTGAGCCTGGTCGACCTCGGCGGCGGCTTCGGCATCGCCTACACCGAAAAGGACAACCCGCCGCCCCCGGCGCAGATGATCACGCAGATCCGCGAGATCGTCCGCAAGGAGTGCGCGTACGCGGGCCTGCCGGTGCCGCGCATCGCCGGGGAGCCCGGCCGCGCCATCGCCGGTCCCGGCACGGTCACGCTGTACGAGGTCGGCACCATCAAGGACGTCTCGCTCGGCGACGACCTGTCGCGCCGGTACGTCAGCGTCGACGGCGGGATGAGCGACAACATCCGGACCGCGCTCTACGACGCGGTGTACGACGTCCGGGTGGTTTCCCGCTCCGCGGGCGACAACGACCAGCCGGTGCAGGCCGTGCTGTCCCGGGTCGTGGGAAAACACTGTGAGTCCGGCGACATCGTCGTACGAGACTGCTGGTTGCCCGACACGCTGGCTCCCGGCGACCTGCTGGCGGTCGCGGCGACCGGTGCCTACTGCTACTCGATGGCGAGCACGTACAACCGGCAGCCGCGCCCGGCCGTGGTCGCCGTGCGCAACGGCGGCTCCCGGCTGCTGCTGCGGCGCGAGACGACCGACGACATGCTTCGCCTGGAGGTCTGAATACTGTGGCTGCCCCAGAGGAACGGCGAGCCGTCAAGGTCGCCCTGCTCGGCTGCGGGACCGTCGGCGGCGAGGTCGCCCGGCTGCTCTCCGAGCAGGCCGACGAGCTGGCCGCCCGGGCGGGAGTGGCGGTCGAGCTGGCCGGCATCGCCGTCCGCCGCCCGGACAAGCACCCCGAGCTGCCGCCGGAGCTGCTGACCGCCGACGCCGAAAAGCTCGTGACCCGCGACGACGTCGACGTCGTGGTCGAGCTGGTCGGCGGCATCGAGCCGGTGCGCGGCTGGCTGCTGGCCGCGCTGAAGGCCGGGAAGTCCGTCGTCACGGCGAACAAGGCCCTGCTCGCCGAACACTCCGCCGACCTGTTCGAGGCGGCCGACGCCGCGGGCGCCGACCTCTACTTCGAGGCCGCGGTCGCCGGGGCCATCCCGTTGCTGCGCCCGCTGCGCGAATCCCTCGCGGGCGACCGGATCACCCGCGTGATGGGCATCGTCAACGGGACCACGAACTACATCCTGTCCGCGATGGACTCGACCGGCGCCGGCTACGCGGAGACGCTCGACGAGGCCAGCCGCCTCGGGTACGCCGAAGCCGACCCGACCGCCGACGTCGACGGCTACGACGCCGCGTCGAAGGCCGCGATCCTCGCGTCGCTGGCCTTCCACACGCGCGTGACGGCTTCGGACGTGCACCGCGAGGGCATCGCCGACGTCACCGCCGCCGACCTCGGCGCGGCCCGGATGCTCGGCCGCACGGTCAAGCTCCTGGCGATCTGCGAACGCGTGGCCGACGACGACGGTGTCGAGTCGGTCTCCGCCCGCGTGCACCCGGTGATGATCCCGCGCAGCCACCAGCTGGCCGGCGTGGGCGGGGCGTTCAACGCCGTCTACGTCGAGGCCGACGCCGCCGGCGAGCTGATGTTCTACGGCCAGGGCGCGGGCGGCGCGCCGACCGCGAGCGCGGTGCTCGGCGACCTCGTCGCGGTGGCCCGCAACCTGGTGGCCGGCGGCCGCGGCCCGCGCGAGTCCGCGCACGCGGCGCTGCCGGTGCGGCCGATGGGCCAGACCCCGACCCGTTACCACGTAAGCCTTTCCGTGGCCGACCGCGCCGGTGTGCTCGCCCAGGTGGCGCAGGCGTTCGCCGGGCACGGCGTGAGCATCGCGGCCGTGCGGCAGAGCGACGTCGGCGACCGCGCGAGCCTGGTCGTGGTGACCCACCAGGCCCCGGACGCGGCCCTGCAGTCCACTGTGGACGAGATCGCGAAGCTCGACGTCGTCCACGAAGTCGTCAGCGTCATGCGGGTGGAAGGCGAAGACCAGTGACAAGCCAGCCCTGGCCGGGAATCATCGAGGCGTACCGGGACCGCGTCCCGGTCCCGGACGGGGCGCAGGTCGTCACGCTCGGGGAAGGCAACACACCGCTGCTGCCCGCGCGGCACCTGTCCGAGCTGACCGGCTGCGAGGTGTACCTCAAGGTCGAGGGCGCCAACCCGACGGGCTCGTTCAAGGACCGCGGGATGACCGTGGCGATCACGCACGCGCTCGCGAGCGGCCTCAAGGCGGTGATCTGCGCGTCGACCGGCAACACGTCCGCCTCGGCCGCGGCCTACGCCGCCCGCGCCGGGCTCACCTGCGCCGTGCTGGTGCCCCAGGGCAAGATCGCGATGGGCAAGCTCGCCCAGGCCGTCCTGCACGGCGCGCGGATCCTGCAGGTGGACGGCAACTTCGACGACTGCCTCGAGCTGGCCCGCAAGACCGCGGCCGACTACCTGGTCACCCTGGTCAACTCGGTCAACCCGGTGCGCATCGCCGGCCAGAAGACCGCGGCGTTCGAAATCTGCGACGCGCTCGGCGCGGCGCCGGACATCCACTGCCTGCCGGTCGGCAACGCGGGGAACATCACCGCCTACTGGGCGGGGTATTCGGAGTACGCGGCCGACGATGTGGTGAAGAACACCCCGCGGATGTTCGGCTTCCAGGCGGCCGGCGCGGCGCCGCTGGTGCACGGCGAGCCGGTGCGCGACCCGGACACGATCGCCACCGCGATCCGGATCGGCAGCCCGGCGTCGTGGACGGCCGCGGTGAAGGCGAAGGACGCGTCCGACGGGCTCTTCGAAGCCGTGACGGACGAGAAGATCCTCGAGGCGTACCGGCTGCTGGCCGGGCGCGAGGGCGTGTTCGTCGAGCCGGCGTCGGCCACCAGCGTGGCCGGCCTGCTCGCCACGGCCGCCGACGGACGGCTGCCCCGCGGGTCGCGCGTGGTCTGCACCGTCACCGGCCACGGCCTGAAGGACCCGCAGACGGCCCTGGCGGGCAACGTCGAGGTCGAACCCCTCGCGGTGGACCCCTCGGCGGTCGCGGCGGCGCTGGACCTGCGGTGAGCGCCGGCTCGCCAGCGCCCCAATGTGGCGTTCGGTGCGTCTCACGCACCCAACGCCACATTGGGTGCGTCCCACGCAACCAACGCCACATTGGGGCGCTCCGGTGACCGGGTTCAAGGTCACCGTCCCGGCGTCGACGGCGAACCTCGGGCCCGGCTTCGACGCCTTCGGCATGGCGCTGGGCCTGCACGACGTCGTCGAGGTGCGGGTCACCGACGCCGGGCTCAAGGTCGAGGTCATCGACGCGGGCGCGGGCGGGGTCGAGGACGTCCCCACCGACGAAACCCACCTCGTCGTGCGGGCCATCCGGCGGACCTGCGCGCACCTCGGCGTCGAGCCGCCGGGCCTGCACCTGCGCTGCTACAACGCGATCCCGCACGCGCGCGGGCTCGGCTCGTCGGCGGCCGCGGTGGTCTCCGGCGTCGCCGCCGGGTACGCCCTGGCGGGCCGGGACCTCGACGAGTTCGGCGCGCTGCAGCTGGCGGCCGGCTTCGAAGGCCACGCCGACAACGCCGCGGCGAGCCTGTTCGGCGGCCTCGTCCTGGCCTGGTGCGAAGGCGCGGAGTTCCACGCCGAGCGCCTCGAGCCGCACGCGGCGATCCGGCCGGTCGTGGCGGTGCCGTCGGTGCGCTCGGCCACCGCGACCACGCGCGGCCTGCTGCCGGCCACCGTGCCGCACGCCGACGCCGCGCACAACGCCGGCCGCGCCGCGCTCGCCGTGCGCGCCCTGACGGCGAAACCGGAGCTGCTCCTCGCGGCCACCGAAGACCGCCTGCACCAGCACTACCGGGCCCCCGCGTACCCGGCGAGCGGCGAATTGGTGACGACTCTGCGTGCACGCGGGGTCGCGGCCGCCATCTCCGGCGCGGGCCCCACGGTGCTCGCGCTGACCACGGCGGGAATACTGCCGCCCGGGGTCGACGTTGAAGGCTTCGACGTCTTCGAGCTGCCCGTTGATCTCGCGGGTGTGCAGGTTGCGGCTCAGTAAAGGCTGGGTCACGTGGCCGCCACCCCGCCCGCCACGCGGGGGGTGGTTGTTGCACCCGGCACCGGCGCGGTCTACCCTCGGGGGCGTTCGATCACCGTGCGTTTCCGCACCCGATGCCGGTCCCCGGATCGCATCCTTCGTTGATCCGCCGAATCCGCACCGCCTGGCAAGCGGGGTAACGCGGAGGAACGCAGGCGGGTTTCCGGTTTCGGCGGTGCCGAATTCCGTGTCCTCCGAATGGAGGACGCAAACCCCTGTGGTGGAGGCGCTCCAGCTGTGTTTCGCACGGCCGAAGAGCTCATCTCCCGTATCGGGGGGCAGATACGCCGGTTCGCGATCAGAAGCGAGCGGCAGTCCGCTGATCCGCCTGGAGGCGTGGATCGGTCAGGAAGGACATGTGTGAGCAACACCGATCTTTTGAGCGACGTGGGTAGCAGCGCCGCGGAGTCGAACGGCACCACCCCCGCTCCCAAGAAGACGGTCGGCGGGTTGACCGGGAAGACCGTGGCGGAACTGCGTTCGCTGGCTGGGGAGCTCGGCGTCGGTGAGACGACGGGCATGCGCAAGGGCGATCTGATCGCCGCGATCCGTGAGCGTCAGGGCAAGTCTCGCAAGCGTGCGGCCAACGAGACCCTGCCGCTGGAGGGCGTCGGCGAGCCGGTCAAGGCCCCGAAGCGGGAGCCCAAGGCCCAGGCGCCGTCGGCGCCGGCCGAGACCAAGCCGGAGCCGAAGGCCGAGGCCCCGGTGGCGAGCGCTCCGGCTGTGGACGCCCCGCCGCAGGCCGAGCGCCCGCAGCAGGACAAGCAGGACGGCCAGCAGAGCCAGGACGGCCAGCCCGAGGAGGGCGGCCGCGGCCGTCGTCGTCGCGGCTCGAACCGGGCCGCCGGGTCGCCCGACAGCCAGGGCGGCGGTGACCGCCAGAGCGGCGGCGACCGCCAGCAGGGTGACCGGCAGCAGGGTGACCGTCAGCAGGGCGACCGTCAGCAGGGCCAGGGTGGTGGCGGGAACAACCGCGACCAGCAGCGCCAGGGCGGCGGCCGCAACGACAGCCGCAATGACAACCGCCAGGACGGCAACCGCCAGCGCAACCAGCAGGACGGCGGCAACCGCGGCGGCCAGGACAACCGGTCCCAGCAGCTCGACGACGACGAGGAAGGCGGCCGTCGCGGCCGTCGCTTCCGCGACCGTCGTCGCCGGGGCAGTGGCGGCGGCCAGCGTGAGGCCGGTTCGCCGGACACCGAGATCCGCGAGGACGACGTCCTGCTGCCCGTCGCGGGCATCCTGGACGTGCTGGACAACTACGCGTTCGTGCGGACCTCCGGCTACCTCGCCGGCCCGAACGACGTGTACGTCTCGCTGTCGTTGGTCCGCAAGTACGGCCTGCGCCGCGGTGACGCCATCACCGGCAGCGTGCGCCAGCCGCGGGAAGGCGAGCAGCAGCGGCAGAAGTTCAACCCGCTGGTGCGCGTCGACTCGATCAACGGGCTGGAGCCGGACGAGGCCAAGCGGCGTCCCGACTTCACCAAGCTGACCCCGCTGTACCCGAACGAGCGGCTGCGCCTCGAGACCGAGTCGCACAAGCTCACGACCCGCGTGATCGACCTGATCATGCCGGTCGGCAAGGGGCAGCGCGCTCTGATCGTGTCGCCGCCGAAGGCCGGTAAGACCACGATCATGCAGGACATCGCGAACGCGATCTCGACGAACAACCCCGAGTGCCACCTGATGGTCGTCCTCGTGGACGAGCGTCCGGAAGAGGTCACGGACATGCAGCGCTCGGTGAAGGGTGAGGTCATCGCCTCGACCTTCGACCGGCCGCCGGCGGACCACACCTCGGTCGCGGAGCTGTCGATCGAGCGGGCCAAGCGCCTGGTCGAGATGGGCCACGACGTCGTCGTGCTGCTCGACTCGATCACCCGGCTCGGCCGCGCGTACAACCTGGCGGCCCCGGCATCCGGCCGGATCCTGTCCGGTGGTGTCGACTCGACCGCGCTCTACCCGCCGAAGCGGTTCCTCGGCGCGGCGCGCAACATCGAGAACGGCGGCTCGCTGACCATCTTCGCCACGGCGATGGTGGAGACCGGGTCGACGATGGACACGGTCATCTTCGAAGAGTTCAAGGGCACCGGTAACGCGGAGCTCAAGCTCGACCGCAAGATCGCCGAGCGCCGCGTGTTCCCGGCCGTCGACGTCAACCCGTCCGGTACTCGCAAGGACGAGCTGCTGCTCAACCCGGACGAGCTGGCCGTCACCGTGAAGCTGAGCCGGGTGCTGCACGCGCTCGACTCGCAGCAGGCCATCGACCTGCTGATCTCGCGGCTGCGCAAGACGAAGACGAACACCGAGTTCCTCATGCAGGTCTCGAAGACCGCCCTCGGCGGCGGCGAAGACGACTGAGCGTGCTCGACGGAGGCCTCCCCGCTAGGCCGCGGGGAGGCCTCCGGCACGTTCGGAATACCAGGTCAGCGGGGTGCGTTCCACTGATCGTCAGCCTGTCTGGCAGAATTACCCGCTGAAGTCCGGCGCCGGTTCACCCCGCGAGAACGACTGGGGACCCGGAGCCAACGAGAGAGGACACCATGAAGAGCGGTATTCATCCCGAGTACGTGGTCACGAACGTGAACTGCGACTGCGGAAACAGCTTCACCACGCGCAGCACCAAGACCAGTGGCGACATCCACGTCGAGATCTGCTCGAACTGCCACCCGTTCTACACGGGCAAGCAGAAGATCATGGACACCGGTGGCCGGGTCGCGCGCTTCGAGGCTCGCTACGGCAAGCGTCAGAAGAAGGACGCCGACGCCAAGTAGCTTTTTTCACGGCGCCCACCCGCACGCGCGGGTGGGCGCCGTTTCTTGTCTTGACCCGGGCTGAGAGGTGGCACAGGTGGATTCGAGCTCGCTCAAGGGGCTGCTCGCCGAACACGCGGAGCTGGAGAGCCAGCTCGCGGACCCGGCGGTGCACGCCGACCAGGCGCGCGCCCGCAAGCTCGGCCGCCGCTACGCCGAGCTGACCCCGGTGGTGCGTGCCGTCCAGGAGCTCGACTCCGTCCGCGACGACCTCTCGGCCGCGAAGGAGATGGCTTCGGAGGACGCGGAGTTCGCCGCGGAGGCCGAGGTACTGGCCGCGCGGATCCCCGAGCTGGAGTCGAAGCTCACCGAGCTGCTGCTGCCGCGCGACCCGTACGACGGCTCCGACGTCGTGATGGAAATCAAGTCCGGCGAAGGTGGCGAGGAGTCGGCCTTGTTCGCCGGCGACCTGCTGCGGATGTACCTGCGCTACGCCGAGCGGCACGGCTGGAAGGCCGAGGTCCTCGACTCGGTGGACTCCGACCTGGGCGGCTTCAAGGACGTCACGCTCTCGATCAAGACGAAGTCGCCCGTCGTCGACGGCGTCTGGTCCCGCCTGAAGTTCGAGGGCGGCGTGCACCGCGTGCAGCGCGTGCCGGCGACCGAGTCGCAGGGCCGGATCCACACGTCGGCGTCCGGGGTGCTGATCTACCCGGAGCCGGAGGAGGTCGAGGTCGAGATCGACCCGAACGACCTGCGCATCGACGTGTTCCGGTCGTCGGGCCCGGGCGGCCAGAGCGTCAACACGACCGACTCGGCGGTCCGGATCACGCACCTGCCGACGGGCATCGTCGTGTCGTGCCAGAACGAGAAGTCGCAGATCCAGAACCGCGCGCGGGCCCTCCAGGTGCTGCAGGCCCGGCTTCAGGCGGTCGCGGAGGAGGAGGCGGCGGCGAAGGCGTCCGACGCCCGCAAGTCGCAGATCCGCACGGTCGACCGGTCGGAGCGGATCCGCACGTACAACTTCCCGGAGAACCGCATCTCGGACCACCGGGTGAACTACAAGGCGTACAACCTGGACCAGGTCCTGGACGGCGAACTCGACGGTGTCTTGGACGCGTTGGCGACGGCCGACCGCGAAGAGCGGCTGGCCACTTCCGCCGGCTGACTAGCGCGGGATCCCGGCTTCGATCTGCGCGAGCTGGGCGGCGAGGAGCTCCTCGAACGCCGCCCGGCGGTCTGCGCCGAGGGGGCGCACTTCGCGGGCGAAGTGGGACAAAGCCGGGAAGCGCTCGGGGTCGGCGCCCAGCACCGCGACGCGGAACTGTTCCATGCCTTGTTCGTGCTCGGTGGGGGTGACGGTGCTGACCCCGGCCTCGGACGCGATCAGTGCGGCGATGAGGATCGCCAGCCGGTGGTAGCGCGCCGGAATTTCTTCGTCGGGCAGCCCGGACGTGCGCAGGGCCTGCAGCACCTCTTCCATGACGAGCCGGGACCCGGCGCCGCCTGACGCGTAGCGGCCCCAGATCGCGGCGATCTGCGGATGCCGGCCGAAGGCCTCCCGCAAGCGCAGCGCCGTGGCGGTGAGGCGCTGCTTCCAGTCGCCCTCGGGGTGGTAGCCGTCCATGGCCGACACGAGGATCCGGTCGGCGACCGCGCGCAGCAGTTCGGTCTTGTTCCGGAAGTGCCGGTACAGGCTGGACGAATCGGTGCCGAGCGCCGCCGCGAGCTTGCGCACGCTGAACGACTCCGCGTCACCGGTGCGCAGGAGCTCCGCCGCCGTGTCCAGGATTTCTTCGGTCGCCCAACGCCTTCGGCCGGTCATCTCGCCCCTCTCGTCCGAGCCAGTCTAGCTTATGCACTTGCTGTTGCACGCACTGCGTGCATAATGAGGACAGATGGCTGGGGGGAGTTCGCTCCCATGGAGGAAGGACACTGTCGTGCAGCACTCACTGGACACCGCGGGACTGGACGCGGCCCTCGAGAACGTCCACCGCGCCGGGATGCCGGGCCTGTTCGCCGAGGTACGGGCCGGCGAGCAGGTCTGGCGCGGCGCCGCCGGGGTCGCCGACGTCGGCACCGGCCGGCCGGTCACTGCGGACCTGCGGCACCGCGTCGGCAGCATCACGAAGACGTTCACCGCCGCCGCGGTGCTGCGGCAGGTCGAGAACGGCGAGATCGGGCTCGACACCCCGATCGGCCACTACCTGCCGCGGCTGGTCCCCGGCGAGCGCGGTGCCGCGATCACCGTCCGGATGCTGCTCGACCACACGAGCGGGCTCGCCGAATACCTGCCGTACGCCTACCCCTCGCTCAGCGCGTTCCCCGACCTCGCGAAGACCGGGCCCCAGAGCTTCGACGACCACCGGCTCACGCGGTTCGACCCCGTCGACCTGATCGGGATGGGGGTCGCCGCGCCCGCCGTCGGCACCCCGGGCGGCGCGCCGGGGGTGTACTCGAACACCGGCTACCTGCTCCTGGGCCAGCTCCTGGAGCACGTGACCGGCACCGCGGCCGAGAAGCACATCACCCAGGACGTCATCGAGCGCGCCGGCCTCCGGGACACCGGGTTCCCCGAGGGCACGGACGTCGAGGGGCCGCACTCGCGGCTCTACGAGGCGTGGTTCGGCATGATCGACCCGCCGCGCGACTACAGCGTCTTCGACATGTCGTGGGTCGGGCCGGCGGCGGCGCTGGTTTCGACCGTCGCGGACCTCAACCGGTTCTTCCGCCTGCTGCACGCGGGCGAGATCGTCGGCCGGACGTCGCTCGAGCAGATGCGGCGCACCGTCCCGGTGATCTCCCAGGAGGGGAAGCTGATCGACTACGGCCTCGGCCTGCACCCGATGGAGGCGCCCGGCCAGGCCACGTTCTGGGGCCACGGCGGCACGGTCTGGGGCGGCGGGGCACTCGCCGCGATCCGGGCCGACGGCGAACGTCAGCTGGCCGTCGCCATGAACCTGCAGAGGTGGAACCGCCTCGACTCGGGCGTGCCGCAGCCGCACCCCATCGACCGCGCGCTCGCGGCGTTCCAGCAGGTGGCGATGTACGGATGATCGCCACGAACCGCGTGCCTGCAGTGCTGGGGGCCGGGCTCGTCCTGACCGTCCTCGCGGCGATCTTCCCGTTGACCGCTACCTCGCTGCTGGCAGATCACCTCCGCGCCGGCTATCCCGCTTACACCCCGGCGCAGATCGGCTCGGCCGTCGCCACCTATCAGGCCCTGCTGTCCGTCATCGGCGCTCTGGGCGTACTCGCCTGGCTCGCGACGATCCTGGCGGTCAAGGCGGGCAAGCGGTGGGCCCGCGCGGCCGCGACCGTGGGGCTCGTGCTCGGCGCCGGCGTGGGCTTGGCGGGGCTGCTGATCCGGGACACGTCCGGCGACACCGGCTTACCGCCGGCGCTGGGCTGGGCCGGGATGGCACCCTGCCTGGCCGGCGTCCTGGCGGTCGCCTGGCTGTGGACGAGGCCCCGCGCGGCGTGACCGCCACGGCCCGCACGCCGTGCCGACCCGCGTGCTCGCGGGGTCGACACGGCGCCGTCAGCGGAGGGCGGGCTTCTCCGGCTCGCGGAAGGCCTCGAAGACCTCGGTCACCGGCTCCTCTTCGGGCGCGGCTTCCGCCACCGGCCGAGCCGACCGCGGGAAGAAGCTCAGCACCGCGAACACGAACGCCAGGAACGTCGGGAACAGCGTCAGCAGCTGGTGCTTCACGCCCTCGACGCCTTCGCCCAGCGCGGACAGCCCGAACTGGCCCACCGCGAACAGCAGCAGGAAGAACACCACGACGCCGTACTCGCGCGCGCGGCGGCGGAACGCCCGCACGCCGGCCCAGCCGATCAGCAGCCAGAACGGCACCAGCACGAACAGCCCCAGCGGCGCCGCCAGCGCGGACAGCCCGGAGAACACCGGCACCCGGTACTCCTGGGCCATCTTCGGGAACCCGGCCGACTCGGCGAAGCTGCCCAGCCGGGACGGGCGGGCCGTCAGGGTGTCGACCGCGCCCTGCTGGAGGATCTGCACCGTGCGCGCCGGGTGGGACGCGTAGTACTGGACCACGTTGCGGCGGCTGATCTTGTCGCGGAAGCCGTTGTAGTCCGCGTCGGTCCACGGGTGCGCCGCCCACCAGCCGGTGCCGATGAACTTCTTCGCGCTCGGGGGCAGGCCCAGCGCCGCCAGGTCGGCGTCCGTGTCGTGCTTGCCGTCCACGATGCTGTCGAACACCACGTGGTACATGTTCGCTTCGCGGTACTCGGCGTTGGCCGGGTCGCCGTGGGACTGCACCGCCGCCGTCCCCGCGCCCACGACCACCAGCACACCCAGCGGCAGCAGCCACCGGGCCCGGCCCCGCGCGCCGAGCGGCCGGATCAGCGCCAGCGCCACCACGAACAGCGGGATCAGCAGCAGCGTCTGCGACTTCGCGTTGATGCCGATCAGCGCACCCACCACGGTCAGCGCGGCGCCCCAATAGCGCCACGCGCCCGTGCGGTTCATCAACAGCAGGCCGCCGGCCATCAGCAGCATCCCGGCGAACCCGGCGCCCTCGCTGAGCACCGAGGCGAAGTAACCGAAGAACGCCGAATCGGCCATCACGAGCAGCAGCAGCACCGCCGCGATGACGCGGTTGCGCCGGCTCAGCTCCAGGCCGAGGACCGTCGCCGCGACACCGGCGGCGACCAGCACGCACGTGATCGCGCCGAGCACCAGCAGGTTGAGCTCCGCGGACGAGCCGAGCACCTTCCCCAGCTTGCTCGCGAACCAGTCGAGCCACGCCTGGCTCGAGATGTAGTCGCTCTTGCAGGCCGAACCCGGCCCGTAGCTGAAGTGCACGTAGAACTCGGAACTGAGCTCCGGGTGCCGGCCGCCGAGGTCGCACAGCAGGCGCCAGCCGTCACCGTTGTCGGCCATCCCGACCGGCCTCGGCACGAGGAACCGGACCAGCAGGACGCCCAAGGAGAGGACGAAGACGCCCAAGCCGAAGCGCAGTTCACGAGATCGCACTCGGAAGAGCGTACGAGATCACGCAGAGTCGGCGGGCGCTGCACCGGGAACGGGCGAAACGGGCCGGTGCCGGAACACCACGTAGTGGTAGAGCAGGTAGTTCCAGAACAGCCCGACGACGATCGCCGCGCCCTTCGGCACCAGCAGGTTGACCCCCGGGAACAGGCGGCCCACCAGCGTGATCACGCCGAACTGGATCACCCAGAGCCCGAACGCCGTCACCCCGAAGAACAGCAGCGCCTGCTTCCGGATGTCGCCGTCCTTCGCGCGGAACGTGAAATTGCGGTTCAACGTGAACGACAGCAGCATCCCGGCCGTCGTCGAGATGAAGTTCGCGACGAACGTCGGCACGCCCAGCGTCGCCAGCAGCGCGTAGCCCAGCGCGTCGACGAGCGTGTTGCCGATTCCGACGATCCCGAAGCGGACCTGCGTGGCCGTGACGAACCTCATCGGGCGGCGCTCCGGTTTTCCTCGATGGTCTCGGGGATGCCGGTGCGGACCGACGCCACCGTGTACAGCGGCCGGTTCTGGACCTGCGAGTACGTGCGGCCGATGTAGCTGCCGAGCACGCCCAGCATGATGATCTGGATGCCGCCGAGGAAGAACATCGCGATGGTGATGAACGCCCAGCCGGGTACCGCGGTTTCCGGCGCGAACAGCTTCACGCCGACGACGTAGAGCACGCCGAGGAAGCTCAGCAGCGAGATCAGGTAGCCCATCCGCGTGATCATCCGCAGCGGCGTCGTCGAGAACCCGAGGATGCCGTCGGCGGCGAAGCGCAGCATCTTCGTCAACGGGTAGCCGGTGACGCCGGCGTGGCGCTGGTCGCGGTCGAACAGCACCGCCGTCTGCCGGAACCCGACGTAGCTGACGAGGCCGCGCAGGAACCGGTCGCGCTCGCGGTACTTGCGCAGCTCGTCGACGACCTTGCGGTCGACCAGCCGGAAGTCGCCGGTGTTCTTCGGGATCTCGACCGCGGCCATCTTCTGCAGGAACCAGTAGAAGGCGGTCGCGGTGAACCGCTTGAACGGCGAATCGCGACGTGACCGGCGCTGCGCGTAGACGACGTCGTAGCCCTCTTCCCACTTCTCGAGCAGCTCGAGGGCGACCCTCGGCGGGTCCTGCAGGTCGCTGTCCATGATGATCGTGGCGTCGGCGTCCACCAGGTCGAGTCCCGCGGTGACGGCCATCTGGTGGCCGAAGTTGCGGGACAGCTCGACCACCGTGACACGGGGATCGCGCCCGCCCAGCTCGGTGAGCCGCTCCAGGGACGCGTCGCGGCTGCCGTCGTCGACGTAGATGAAGCTGAAGTCGTACCGCCCGGCCAGGGGCGCGGTGACCTCGTCGACCGTGCGGTGCAGCAGGTCGATGTTCGCTTCCTCGTTGTAGATCGGGAAGATGAACGCGACCCGGTGGCGCGTGGTCGGCTCGGTCGGCACTGGCGCTCCCGGGGGTCGGCGTCTCGGGCATCCTAGAGATCGGCGACGCCCTCGGCGAACACGGTCATCCGCTGTCCGTAGTCCTCGGCCGGGCCGAAGTGGACGGCCACCGCGTCCGCCCCGGCCAGGATATACGCCCGGAATCGCGCGATGGCGGCCCCGAGATCGCCGCCGTTCCACTCCATTCTGGCGGTGACCCGTGTTTCGCGGCCGTTTGTCATGCCGGTGAGCTTTTCGGCGCGTTCGCCGACTTCGGCGGGGGACAGGCCGGCGCTCATCCAACCCGAACCGATCCGCGCGGCCCGGCGCAGCGCGACGTCCGAGTTGCCGCCGACGGTGATCGGCACCGGCCCGGCCGGCCGCGGCTCGAAGTACCCGCCGCGGGGGCCGCGGCCGGTGCGCAGGAGTTCGGCGAGCAGGTCGAGGGTGGCGTCGGTCCGCTTGCCGCGCGTCCGGAAGTCCGCCCCGACCTCGGCGAACTCGGGCTCGTTCCAGCCGGCGCCGATCCCGAGGTCGAACCGGTGCCCGGAGAGCGCATCGAGCGTCGCGACCTGCTTGGCCAGCGCGAACGGCTCCCGCAGCGGCACGATCAGCACCGACGTCCCGAGCCGGATCCGGTCCGTGCGGGCGGCGATGTGGGCCAGCGTGACCAGCGGTTCGTAGACGCCGCCGAAGACGTCGCCGAAGGCGCCGGGCGGGATGAGGTGGTCGGGCAGCCACGCGGCGTGGTAACCGAGGTCCTCGGCTCGCCGCGCGAGCTCGGCGGGCCGCGCGGGGTCGAGGTCCGGTTGTTCGTTCGGGAGCACGACTTCCAGGAAATGTCCGGTCATGCCGGCGACGTTAGGTCTTCACATCGGTGTGAAGGTCAACCTGCCAGGGGGTCGGAATGCGGATCGGCGAGCTCGCGGGACGCACAGGAGTCAGCACGCGGCTGCTGCGCTACTACGAGGAGCAGGGCCTGCTGACGGCGGCGCGCGACGGCAACGGCTACCGGGCCTACGACGAGGACGCCGTCGTCCGGGTGCGGCAGATCCGGCGGCTGCTCGGGGCCGGGCTGACCACCGAGGTCATCGCGTCCGCGCTGCAGTGCGCCCGCGGGGAGGAGGCGCACCTCGACCTGTGCCCGGAGCTGGCCGGGCTGCTGCACCGCGAGCTGACCGCGATGGACGACCGGATCGGGGCGCTGCAGCAGCGGCGGAGCGCGCTGGCCGGGTACTTGTCCGCCGAGGGCTGAGGGTGCCTCGATACGCTGGACGGCGTGGGACCGGCGCGTGTCCTCACGGGGGAGTTCCGCCTGGTGTGCCAGGCTTGACGAGGTGAAGGACGACGAGTGAACCGGCAGCCGCTGCGCCTGGCCATCATCGAGGCCACCCGGATTCTCGAACGCGCCGGCGTCGCCTCGCCGCGGTTCGACGCCGAGGTGATCGCGGCGCACGTGCTCGGGGTCGAACGCGGCCGGCTGCCGATGGTGCCGCTGGTCGACCCGCCGGTCATCGAGGCCATCGGCCAGCTCGTCCAGCAGCGCGCGAAGCGGATCCCCCTGCAGTACCTGACCGGCTGGGCGGCGCTGGGGGAGATCACGGTCGCGGTCGGCGCGGGGGTGTTCGTGCCGCGGCCGGAGACCGAGCTGCTGCTCGAGTGGGGCGTCAAGTTCCTGCAGGGGCGCGAGTTCCCGGTGGTGGTGGACCTGTGCACCGGCTCCGGGGCGCTGGCGCTGGCGGTGGCCCACGCCCGGCCGGACGCGGTGGTCTACGCGGTCGACGTCGACCCGCAGGCGCTGGCGTGGGCGCGCCACAACGCGGACGTCCACGCGGACGCGGGCAACACCCCGATCCGCCTGTATTCGGGCGACATCGGCGACCCGACGATGTTCGCCGAGCTCGACGGCCTGGTCGACCTGGTGCTGTGCAACCCGCCGTACGTCCCGGAGGGGACACCGGTGCCCCCGGAGGTCGCGGAGCACGACCCGCCCCGCGCGGTGTTCGCGGAGGAGAGCGGCCTGGCGGTGATCCGCCACGCGATCGCGGCGGGGGCGCGGTTGCTGCGCCCGGGAGGCGGACTGGCGATCGAGCACGACGACACCCACGGGTCGGCGGTGCCGGCTTTGGTGCGGGCGCGGCGGGTGCTGACCGGGGTCGAGGACCACGCGGATTTGACGGGGCGGGCGCGGTTCGTGACGGCTCGCCGGCTGGGCTGACCCGCCTCGCGCGGCTCCTGGAAATCGAGACGTCGTGAATGACTCATTCACCTCGTCCGGCGACATGAATGAGTCATTCAAGACGTTTGGCCGCAGCCGACCGTGCGAGCCGGTGGCGCCACCCCGACTTCGCCGGGACCCTGGCACCTGACGTTGCCAACGGACCGGCTCGCCGGCTGGGCTGACCCGCCTCGCGGGGGCGCCCCCCGTCTTCCACGCTACCGGCGGCCACCGACAGTTTCGGGCGCGTTTTCGGGTGGCGGCCGGACTTGTCCACAGCGCGGGGCGAGCGCCCCAATGTGGCGTTGGTTGCGTCTCACGCACCCAATGTGGCGTTCGGTCTCTCGACACCCCCGAACACACGGAACACCCCGCGCTCAGCACCGCGGTCGCC